>NZ_JAUBPO010000212.1:0-5030 GCF_036700785.1 Microcoleus sp. S28C3
AAGTTGAGTGTTTGTGAAGGCTGGGGGGGGATAAATGTGAAGTTGGGCGGCAGGGGCAGTGGTTGGCAACCGCAACCTGTATCTGGTTCGGGCACTGGACCGAATATCGGGGTCGGTTCTGGCGCTGGTGTTGGTGTTGGTGTTGGTGGTGTTGGTGGTGTTGGTGTTGGTGTTGGTGGTGTTGGTTCCGGCGCGGGTGTTGGTGTTGGTTCCGGCGCGGGTGTCGGCGTCGGCGCGGGTGTAGGCGTCGGTGGTGTTGGTTCCGGCGCGGGTGTCGGCGTCGGCGCGGGTGTAGGCGTCGGTGGTGTTGGTTCCGGCGCGGGTGTAGGCGTCGGCGCAGGTGTAGGCGTCGGCGCAGGTGTAGGTTCCGGCGCGGGTGTCGGCGTCGGCGCGGGTGTAGGCGTCGGTGGTGTAGGTTCCGGCGCGGGTGTCGGCGTCGGCGCGGGTGTCGGCGTCGGTGTTGGTGTTGGTTGGTCCAGGGGAATGGCAGAGACAGTAGCGCTGGCGGGGCTGGTAGCGCCCTGGTTGTCTGTAGCGCTGTAGGTGAAATTTGCTGTTGTAAAGTTGGCTGTCGATTGGAAAAATAATTGGTTAATGTCAGCAGGTGTCAGAATTTGACCGACTGTGACAATCCGGCCGCCAGTATCGGGATTGCCTAAAAATATCAGCCCTTCATTTGCTGGTGGGACGGTGTTGATGGTGAAGGATGCGATCGAGCCGTCGGGGTCGCTTCCTCCAAGTCCTGCGATCGCCACAGCGCTGCTGGGGCCGATCTCAAGGTTGACGTTGTTAGCTACCGGCGGTTGGTTTGGCACCGGCAGCAGCGCCGATACAGTAGCGCTGGCGGGACTGGTGGCACCCTGGTTGTCTGTAGCGCTGTAGGTGAAATTTGCTGTTGTAAAGTTGGCTGTCGATTGGAAAAATAATTGGTTAATGTCAGCAGGTGTCAGAATTTGACCGGCGGTGACAATCGTGCCGCCAGTATCGGGATTGCCTAAAAATATCAGCCCTTCATTTGCTGGTGGGACGGTGTTGATGGTGAAGGATGCGATCGAGCCGTCGGGGTCGCTTCCTCCAAGTCCTGCGATCGCCACAGCGCTGCTGGGGGCGATTTCGAGGTTGACGTTGCTAGCTATCGGCGGTTGGTTGGCGGGAGTCGGAGTCGGTGCGGGAGTTGGAGTCGGAGTCGGGGCAGAGGCGATGCTGGTAGTAACAGTTGCGCCGGGCTCGCTGCCGTTATTGTTGCCGGGATTCGGGTCATTCGTGGTTGAGGCACCTCTTGCCGTGTTGCTGACAGTGCCGGTCGCCGGGACTGGGAAAGTGACTCTCCGGCTGACGGTAACGCCGTCAGCTAAGCTGGCAATGGGCGGAAAGCTGACAATGCCTGTGGCTGGGTCGTAAATACCGCCGTTGGATGCTGTAACGCCGGTTAAACCGGGAACGATGCTGTCTGTAAGGGTGATGTTGGTAGCCGGACTCGGCCCACTGTTAGTTGCCGTAATTGTGTAGGTGACAGTCGAGCCTGCCGCCGCAGTAGCGGGCCCGGTTTTGAGCGTCACTACATCGGCGCTATCGGCGATCGTGGTGGTGACTCGCGCTTGGGGGCTGCTGCCGTTGTTGTTGGCAGGATTGGGGTCTGGGCTAGTTGAGGTGCTGCTAGCTGTGTTGGCGACGGTGCCGCCGGTGACTGGAACTGGGAAACTGACGGTTCTGTTGGTGCTGGCTGCGCTGGCGAGGGATGGGATCGCCGTCCAAGTCACAATACCTGTAGTTGCGTTGTAACTTCCGCCCTCCGAGACGCTGACTCCTGTTAAACCAGGAACAATGGTGTCGGCGATCGCCACATTGGTTGCGGCACTCGGCCCACTGTTAGCTGCCGTAATTGTGTAGGTGACAGTCGAACCCGCGGCCGCAGTAGCGGGCCCGATTTTGAGCGTCACTACATCGGCACTCTGGGTGATAGCAGTGGTAACTCGCGCTTGGGGGCTGCTGCCGTTGTTGTTGTCAGGATTGGGGTCTGGGCTAGTTGAGGTGCTGCTAGCTGTGTTGGCGACGGTGCCGCCGGTGGCGGGAACTGGGAAACTGACGGTTCTGTTGGTGCTGGCTGCGCTGGCGAGGGATGGGATCGCCGTCCAAGTCACAATACCTGTAGTTGCGTTGTAAGTTCCGCCGTCCGACACGCTGACTCCTGTTAAACCAGGAACAATGCTATCGGCGATCGCCACATTGGTTGCGGCACTCGGCCCACTGTTAGCCGCCGTAATTGTGTAGGTGACTGTCGAACCCGCGGCCGCAGTAACGGGCCCGGTTTTGAGCGTCACTACATCGGCAATATCGTTCGTAATAGTTGTGGTGACTCGCGCTTGGGGGCTGCTGCCGCTGTTGTTGGCGGGTAGGGGATCGATCGTGTTGCTGCTGCTGAATACACTGTTTGTAATAGCGCCGATCGTAGTTGGGGCGGTAACGGTGACAGTACGGGTGACGCTGGCCCCAACAGGTAAATTCGGAATAGTTTGCCAGGTGACCAGTCTCGTTGTCGGATTGAAAGTGCCGCCGCTGTCGGCACTTTCAAATACTGCCCCTCGGGGCAGTTGGTCTTCAACCAGCACGTTTTCTGCCGGGTTGGGACCATTATTTACTGTCGTAATTGTGTAAGTAATGGTGCTGCCCAGTGCCGCAGCGGGCGGGCCTTTTTTCGTTGTCGCAACATCTGCTGTAGTCAGCGGCACGTCTATAGTTTGGATAGACAAAGTGCGAACGTCGTGAATATTTGTTGCGTCTCCCGTTGAACCAGCAAAACCAAATTTGAATGTTGGCGGGATTGGCCCGTTTATTGCCTCTAAATCCCCAATGTCGATAATAGTCTCGCCCACATCTGTAAACGAACCATCATTGTCGAGATCGAAGCTAACAGTAAGCTGACGACTGTTAGGCGTTCCAGGAGTGGGAGGTTCCAAAATAACTTGAACTCTTCTTCTGGCTGGTTCGCGAGTAGTAGTAATGGCGTTGATCGGCGGAACTACGGAATTGGGAATATTATCTATTCCCCCCGGCAAATAGTTAGAAGTTAAAAACTGATATTGCGTAGCTTCGCTACCTCGAAGTGTTATCGAATCAGGTCTAATCCCCCCCGGAATTCCGCCTACACGCCCAGAAGTTGTAGTTGAGAAATTTCCGAATTCATCCAATCCAATTCCTAAATAACCTCCCCGTAAACCGGACTGATTTGTATCTGTATTTTGGGCGTAGCCGAGAGAACCTCCATAACCTCCAGCTTGTGTTGGCGTCACAGTACCGTCAATTAAAAAGAAACTTATGCCGTCCCCTGTCAAATTACTGGGTAAATTCGGACGTGCAGTGCCGTTGTAGGCAAATATATCGAAGACAATTTTAAGGCCGCTGCTGGCTGGTACTGGACTGTTATAGATGGCAAAAGTAGATTGGTCAAAACTTCTTGAAGTTAATCTCAAAGCCCCGCTGCCGGGCTGGTCGATATTCAAACCCGGAAAACTCTCCGTTCCGGTTCCTGCTGTTAAAGCTGGAGCGTCTGACGTGCCGGTGACCCCAGATATCCAAGGCCCTATTAGACTTGCATCTTGAAAAGTTTCGTCAACTAAAGTAATGAGGACAGCGCTGTAAGTTTCCTGCGTTTTTGTTTCAAAGGCTATTGCCGTTTTTACTCGTCCTGCTGTAACATTTAATTGCCAGTTTCCTCCTAATTTTGCACTGCCAATTAAATTGTTGGAAGCGGCTATATTTGCGCCTGTTAATTCTCTCAGCTTCCGCACGAAAGCAATCCCTGATTTTCCAGCCCCAACCCTGCAAGCTAATAATAAAATATCGGCTTTTTTGTTGAAGGCTTTTCGCCACTGCTGCAAATGCCGATCGTACTTTAGTAAGTTTTCATCCTTTAGTAAAGTTGACCCCAGTTGCACGGAAGCTTCATTGCCGTGAGCCACTATCTGAAGGCTGGCAATTAAGCTGCGTTTAGCTAGAATCTCGGTAATTTGTTCTACTCCGTCCCGAGTTTTATCGAGGACAATTATCTCTGTCCCCGGTTTGATTCCGCTGGCAAGATGCTGATAATTCTCTACCCTCGGATCGATGCAAACTAAATGTTTTTTATGCTCGGTATTGACGCGAAGACTCGCTTTTGTTAAACAGTAAATATCGAGCGCCGGATCGCCTGCTAACGGCTCTCCAATCACAGGAGTTTTTATGCAGTCTTTGTCGCGGCGATCCCCACTTAATTTTTGAATTTGGGAAGAGTAGTTGCACCATAATTTCTTCATGAGTTAGATAGCTCCTTGACCGGTTAATTGTCAACCTTCAGCGCCAGATATTATTGTTAATTGCTAATCGGCAATTTTTAATTGCTAATTTCTCGGCTTCGCATAGTTAACAAGTTCCATTTACTGCGATTTTTATTTGATCGGCATCTTCCCAAAGTAGCAGTTAGCGGCATTTACCTCGGAAATTAGGCATTTTTTTAGCCAAGTCAGACTGGGCTAAAAATTATTTTTGGATGCAAAAAAAGTGGCGTGATGTACGAAAATACGCCGTGGAGTGCAATATTTATTTGCAAAAACCAATTGACAAGTGTTTTTATTTGTAGTAATAACGGCTGGAACACTCA
Source organism: Microcoleus sp. S28C3 (assembly GCF_036700785.1). Lineage (NCBI taxonomy): Bacteria > Bacillati > Cyanobacteriota > Cyanophyceae > Oscillatoriales > Microcoleaceae > Microcoleus > Microcoleus sp. S28C3. The sequence goes on from NZ_JAUBPO010000212.1 coordinate 4,637, forward strand.
GAATTTTATTAGGACTTGAGTCCAGATAAAAAACCAATTTTATGGTAGTCAATCAGCCCAAGATCGCATAATATTTATCCCGGTAAAATAACCGTTATAACTTTTGTAGTTATCAACTCCGTTTGTTGAAATTTTCCAAAAACAAATCACTCACTCAAACCTGTTTCATGGGAGTGGAATAAGCGAACATAAAATAAGTCACGAGCTTGATTTTATTTAATTAATAAGTATTCTCCTAACGCGGTTTATTTAACAAAGCGAGCGTGTAGAAAGCGACAAAAGCCAGCGCATTAAATGCGCTTTTATCCTGAGCGCGCCCCAGCCACAAAATCGAGAGAAGTGAGAGAATTATTAGCCCCAAAAACCTGAGCCAAAACATCCCCACTGCCAGCAA
>NZ_JAUBPO010000213.1:0-4960 GCF_036700785.1 Microcoleus sp. S28C3
ATTTCTCAGGTTGGGAATATTCCCTCTTTGGCAACTATTATTCGTGAAAAATCTGTTCTCAATCCTTTTGGTTTGTCATGGATGCCTGAATAACTGTTTCCCCGAAATATTGAGGGGATACTAAAACTAAATATTGTGATTCTTCAGCTACCTTAGCACTTAAGCCGTCACACTCGGATAAGGTCGCGGTCATAAACCGATGCTAGCGGTCAGCAGCATAAGCAATGCAGGCTTTTAAATCTTCTCGCGTCAAATCGGGAAAATCGCCCTTGAATTTCTGCTTCGGTCATCTCGGAAGCCAGGTACTCAAGCACTTCATAAACCGTAGTTCGCAAGCCGCGCACACAAAGCTTACCACCGCGTTTATTTGCTTCGATCGTGATGTGGTTTCGGTAATTCATAGTTGGAATTATCGTCATTGTGTTCTCGACCTTTGCAAAATCTTAGCCTATGGCTGCGGATATGGCAAAGTTGTCAATCTTGTTTTTAATCTGCTGCTGAGCACATCAGGATTAAGAGAGGGAAACTGCCAACAGATAAAGTTTTATTCTTCTACCCGATAGCCCAATTCCGCCAAACGAGTGCGCGACTGCCGCCACTTCGGCTGCACCTTGACAAATAACTCCAAATACACTTTGCCTTCAATTAACTTTTGAATCTGTTCCCGGGCCGCACTGCCGATCGACTTGAGCATACTGCCGCTTTTACCGATTAAAATACCTTTTTGGGAATCCCGTTCGACGTGAATTGTCGCCAGAATGCGAGTAATTTTTGCTTCTTCTTGAACTATGTCGATCGCAATTGCTACCGAATGCGGAACTTCTTCCCGCGTCAGCAGCAAAATCTGTTCCCGAATCAATTCGCCCATAATAAAGCGTTCCGGCTGGTCAGTCACCAAATCGGGCGGATAATAATAAGGCCCAACGTCCAAATGTTCGATTAACAATTTTTGCAGCGACTCGACACCCTCGCCCGTGAGAGCGGAAAATTTCACTACAGGCCACTCAGGATTGACAATTTGCTCGTAAGTTCGATCGATCAACACGCAATCCGACGGTTGTTCGTCCAACTTATTCATCCCCAAAATCACCGGAATTTTGGTATTGCTGAGAATTTCGACAATATATCGATCGCCCCCTCCCGATTCCACCGAACCATCCACCACAAACAGCACCACATCCACCGACTGAATCGCTGTGCGGGCATTCTGCACCAAAACCTTGCCCAATTGGTGGTGCGGCTTGTGAATTCCGGGAGTATCTACAAAAATAATTTGTGCTTCCGGTGTCGTTAGGATGCCCCGCAGCCTGTTACGCGTCGTCTGAGACACCGGCGAAGTAATCGCAATTTTCTGCCCCACCAACTGATTCATCAGCGTTGATTTTCCGACATTCGGGCGTCCGACAATACCCACAAAGCCCGATTTGTAACCCGCCGGAGCCGCGGGAACACCCATAATGTCCGATACGTCGATAAATTTACTATCTTCCACTAAAATCACCTATTTTCAAGCCCCTTCTGTGTCTATTGTCGCCTGAAAATACTCAAACGCCCATCGATGCACTCTAGCATCTTTCTCGCCCAGGTATAGCCCGCAACACTCAAAGCTCGATCGAGCCGCAAACCAGTGTTAAAACGTGATACGCGATCGGCAAAACTTGATATCTGAGACAAAATTTGATAAAGTTCCAATGACATCGATCGAAAATGAATCATTCTGGTAAAACCGACTCCCCAATGCTGTAACAACTTCAGATGTGTAAATGTCTAACTCAACTGAAACTTTTCTACAGTTTGTCAGGCAAACCAGTTTTAACATTTTTGAGAGTGTTGGGTAATAAATTAGCTGCGTTGAGTTCAAACTCAAAAGCTCAATATCATCAGGCGCTTTCTCAATAAAAGCGAGTGTCTTTTAATCGTACCTAAATTAGTGCTAATCGTCCTAAAGTTGAGGAGATGAATCGGATGAAATCGAAATTATTTTGGAGTTTTTGCACCGTTTTGGTAGCAAGCTTGCCTGTTCCCGCCTTGGCTCAAACCAGCCCTCCAACCAGCCCTCAAGCAGGTTTTGACTACAAGGGTGGCTCGATGAAATACCAGTTGCTACCGGGCAGAATCCAGGACAGAACCTTGCCCAAAGCCTTTGACTTTCCAATTATTACCAATGTTGCTACTGACACTAGCATCACCTCGGATTACCTAATTACCGATCAGTTTCGCGCCCCAGCGGGTCGTACAGAATACACCGGAGCTCTCACCGCATGGGCAGCATCAATCAGAGAATGTCTCGCCAAACAACCACTCTTGATTCGAGCCAGCACCAAGAACCCGGTTCAGATTAATGGCAGAGTAGGCACGATTGTTAGAAACGTAAATAACCGTGCAGTTTGCAGATAAGCCAGCAATATCACGGCGGCTAAATTGACCGTAATAGCTGTAGGGACGGGTTCACCAATATCTCCAATGCAAGCATCGATACAGTAAACCCCTCACCGCGACGATATTGTGGTCAATCGACCCCACTTGATATAACTTCCAGTGTCTGAAGACAAAAACTAGAGAGTGTTTTTAAACAAAAAGAGCAATAGAAAACCTATTGCTCTTTTTGTTAGTGAAATTTCAATTAATATCTATTAGGACTTATATAATGTCCGCTAAAACGACATCATATAACAGGTTTGCAGTGAGGAATGCAAGTCCTTATCAAACTTTGAGGACTTGCATTCCTCACTGCAAACGACATAATTACGCAGAAACCAGCTTTTGTCCAAAATATCCCGTCGAACCAGAGGGATATGGATTTTAACACCCGGTTTATGAAAGTTTGTCTGCGTAATTCACGATTTAGTAGCGCAAAATTCATGTTTACTCAGTAAAATTTCGCCATAATCAGGAATCCAAGCCAGCCACTTTTCATCAGAACATTCACACAACAGCCACGCTTCGTCAAAGCTGAATGCTGTTGGCGGATTGAATAATTTAACCCACATAGAAGGAGCCAATTTTGGTGCAGGTACGGCGCAGCCAAATTTTTCCCAGTCGCCGGCACTGGCGAAGCTTCCTGGGGTTGCTTGGGATTGCCAAGTACGAATATCTGTTTGCAGTTGCATAACTACTCCTGTCTAGCTAAGAGTCTGCACCAGGGCGCGGTTGAAACAACCCAGAGCGAAGGCGCAGATAAACTTTGATTATGTAGTCTATGTTACCGAATTATCTAGGCGAATGTGTAGGGTTGTAGCAAAAATTTACAATCGAGAGGAAAAAACTGGTTCAAAGCTGAAAAGGTCGCTCTTTTATTGTTGGGTTCGGCAACGATCGCCTACCATAGCAAACAACATCTGATTTATTTCAAAAATTCCGACATGAACCAAACTGCCAAATCCCAGTGGAAAACTCTAGACCGCTTTGTAGAAATCAACTCTCATTGGGTAAAACTAATCGCCGAACATCTCGAAACAACCGAAGGAAAAACAGTAGAATATTGGCGAGTAGAAAGAGCAGATTCAGTTGTAATCTTGACAATTCAAACTGGCAAATTTCTGTTTCCCCCACCGATGTATCGCCCCGGCGTAGCAGAAGCAACCCTCGATTTTCCCGGCGGTCGCGTAGAAGCAGAAGCCACGCCAGCAGTGGAAGTTCCAGCTATACTCAAGAAAGAATTAGGCGTGACAGAAAGTGCGATCGCCCGCATCGAACCGATCAACACCATTGGCTGGGCAATAAACAGTTCTTTCTCCAATCAAAAACTCTACGGTTTTGTTGCAGAATTGCACCCGACAGCAACAGTAAGCCCCGAACTGATCGGTGCTGCATATCCTGCCACCCCAGACGGGATTCGCGACTTGCTCAAAAACTTAACTTGCCTCCAATGTCGAGCCTTACTGCTAGAATGGCAAAATCAAGTCGATTTTAGATTTTAGATTTTAGATTTTAGAATTGGGAATTGTCCCCCGATGCTCGCTGATTTGAATTTTAGGACTTACGCTCATAAACCCGGTTTCTCTGCTGACAAATCTTGGGTTAAGCAGTAAAATTTCTAAGAAAAACGGGGTTTCTAGCCCCTTGTCTGTAAGTTCTAAAATTCTTGAAAACCCAAATCACCGGAACTAATCATGCCTCTCAATAATGAAGTTGCTGTCGAATGTCTCGACGTGACATATCGCCTCAACCGCAGGCATTTAGTAGACAAACTCAATTTCAAAGTGCTGCAAGGAGAAGTTTTAGTATTGCTGGGACGCAGCGGGAGTGGCAAAACTACTACCATGAAATTGATTAACAATTTACTAACGCCAAGCAGCGGCGAAGTTCTTGTCATGGGAAAACCGACAACTCAGTGGAACCCAATTCAACTGCGCCGAAAAATTGGCTACGTGATTCAAGAAATCGGTTTATTTCCCCATTTTACTGTCGAGCAAAACGTCGGTTTAGTGCCAAAATTAGAAGGTTGGGAGGGCGATCGCATTCAATCTCGCGTCCGCAAACTGTTAGAATTAGTCAACCTCGACCCCCAGCACTTCGCCAAACGCTATCCCCATCAGTTATCCGGCGGACAGCGGCAGCGGGTGGGCGTCGCTAGAGCACTGGCGGCTGACCCTCCGATATTGTTAATGGATGAACCGTTTGGTGCTTTAGACCCGATTACTCGTCTGGAATTGCAGCGGGAATTCGGTCAATTGCAGCAGCAACTGGGCAAAACAGTGATTTTTGTGACTCACGGCATTCAAGAAGCTTTTTTGTTAGCTTCTAGAATAGGTTTGATGCAAGATGGACGGTTGATTGAATTGGCATCCCCCGATGATTTTCTGAAATCTCACCATCCAGAAGCTCGCGCATTTCTTGAATGTTTGCAATTACCCGGGACTGGGTAATAATATGATGTGCGATCGGCACTGTTCTCTTAAGGCGTGAGTGCTAGGATATTTGTGCAGCATAGAGTACAAGCTTATGAAGTGTATCCATT
>NZ_JAUBPO010000214.1:0-2500 GCF_036700785.1 Microcoleus sp. S28C3
GAGTCTACAACGCAAAAAAGCCAGCATTTCTGCTGGCTTTGGAATAATGTGGCGGCGACCTACTCTCCCGGGTGTGACCCCAGTACCATCGGCGCTGCAGGGCTTAACTTCTCTGTTCGGGATGGGAAGAGGTGGGACCCCTGCGCTAGGCCGCCTAATTTGTAAGTATGCAGTGATCAGTGATCAGTAAACAGTTACCTGTCCTCAGAGCTGATAGCCTGCATCTAATATTTTTGTTCTTCGGTCTTCGGTCTTCCGACTTCCAGCCTTTTTAACATATCTGGTAGAGATTGTAACAACGGTAGCGTAAGCTTTTGGGCAATTAGTACTGCTCAGCTATGCCATTGCTGACTTTACACCTGCAGCCTATCAACCTCATCGTCTCTGAGGGCCCTATTTGGAAGTCTCATCTTGAGGGGAGTTTCGCACTTAGATGCTTTCAGCGCTTATCTCTTCCCGACGTAGCTACCCGGCAGTGCAGTTGGCACCACAACCGGTACACCAGCGGTCAGTCCAACCCGGTCCTCTCGTACTAAGGTCAGGTCCTCGCAAACTTCCCACGCCCGCAACAGATAGGGACCGAACTGTCTCACGACGTTCTGAACCCAGCTCGCGTGCCACTTTAATCGGCGAACAGCCGAACCCTTGGGACCTTCTCCAGCCCCAGGATGTGACGAGCCGACATCGAGGTGCCAAACCTCCCCGTCGATATGAGCTCTTGGGGGAGATCAGCCTGTTATCCCCAGCGTACCTTTTATCCTTTGAGCGACGGCCCTTCCATTCAGAACCGCCGGATCACTATACCCGTGTTTCCACCCTGCTCGGCTTGTCGGCCTTACAGTCAAGCTCCCTTATGCTATTGCACTCCTCGTACGGTTACCAAGCGTACTGAGGGAACCTTTGGAAGCCTCCGTTATCCTTTTGGAGGCGACCACCCCAGTCAAACTACCCACCAAGCAATGTCCCCCTTCAGGGGTTAGATACCAGACAAACAAAGGGTGGTATTTCAACAGTGACTCCACAGATCCTGGCGAACCCGCTTCATAGTCTCCCACCTATCCTACACATCATTTGTCCAGTACCAATGCTAAGCTGCAGTAAAGGTGCATGGGGTCTTTCCGTCCCGTTGCGGGTACGCGGCATCTTCACCGCGACTACAATTTCACCGAGCTCATGGTTGAGACAGCGCCCAGATCGTTACACCATTCGTGCAGGTCGGAACTTACCCGACAAGGAATTTCGCTACCTTAGGACCGTTATAGTTACGGCCGCCGTTTACTGGGGCTTCGATTCAATGCGTCGCTTGCGCTAACATCCCCTCTTAACCTTCCAGCACCGGGCAGGTGTCAGGCCTTATACTTAGTCTTGAAACTTTGCAAAGCCATGTGTTTTTGTTAAACAGTCGCCTGGGCCTCTTCACTGCGGCTGACATCGCTGCCAGCGCCCCTTCTCCCGAAGTTACAGGGCCATTTTGCCGAGTTCCTTAACCATGATTCACTCGAGCACCTTAGGATTCTCTCCTCGACCACCTGTGTCGGTTTGCGGTACGGGTACTCATACGCTTAACGCTAGAAGTTTTTCTTGGAAGCCCTTAGGATCACTATCTGATTGTCCGAAAACGCTCAGTACTATCACGTTCGGCTAACCCTGCGCATTTAACTACAAGGCCAATACCTACTCGCTTTAACCCGGTATTCCGTCACCGGGCGGATCTTTCATCACTCCGTCACTCCATCACCTGTATGAATAGTATGGGAATATTAACCCATTGTCCATCGACTACCCCTCTCGGGTTCGCCTTAGGTCCCGACTAACCCTGATCCGATTAACGTTGATCAGGAAACCTGGGTCTTACGGTGGGCGGGTTTCTCGCCCGCCTTATCGTTACTTATGCCTACATTTGCTTTTCCAAAAACTCCAGCACCCCTTACAGGATACCTTCGCCGTCATTGGAATGCTCCCCTACCACTCGTCCATCGCTGGATCGAATCCTTCGCTTCGGTATTAGGTTTGATGCCCGATTATTATCGACGCCCTGTCGCTCGACCAGTGAGCTGTTACGCACTCTTTAAAGGAATAGCTGCTTCCAAGCTAACCTCCTGGCTGTCTCTGCAACTGGACCACCTTTGTTCAACTTAACCTAAATTTGGGGACCTTAGCGGAAGGTCTGGGTTCTTTCCCTCTCGGACTGGGACCTTAGCACCCCAGCCCTCACTGCCGGTTCTGTATGACGGCATTCGGAGTTCGTCAGGATTTGGTAGGATGTGACTCCCCCTAGTCCTATCGGTAGCTCTACCTCCGCCATACAATTCCCGACGCTGTTCCTAAAAACATTTCGGGGAGTACGAGCTATTTCTCAGTTTGATTAGCCTTTCACCCCTACCCACAGCTCATCCGGAAGCTTTTCAACGCTTATCAGTTCGGTCCTCCAGTTGGTTTTACCCAACCTTCAACCTGGCCATGGGTAGATCACTAAGTTTCGCGTCTACCCCCTCCGACT
>NZ_JAUBPO010000215.1:0-4877 GCF_036700785.1 Microcoleus sp. S28C3
CGATTGGTAATGGTTTCATTACTGCTACTGCTATACTTATTTTAAGTGTACTCTATTTACCTGCAATCTGCTGTAAGTTGATAGCAATCCTGCAACACGCTGTGCAGCGTTGCAATTTTCACGGAACAACTGCGCTTTTTGGGCATAACCAGTCAAATTTATGGGGCAAAAGCGATAGCATACTCTGCAAATATCGAGTCATTGCACCCTAAACTGATAGAGCACAAGCGGGCTAAAGTTTCCACTCAAACCTCGTGTCTTGTACAATTTTTAGTATAGGCTTACCGCTTGTTAAAACTGTAGCACAGATATAAGGTCGAGCATGGGACGGAAACAGAGATCGCCTTCAGGCATTGTTTTTCGAGCGCGAGTTGCGCGACAGACACCAGAAAAACTTGAAAAGCTAGCAGCTTCTATGGGTCACTTGTACGGAGGGAAGGGAAAACCCGGTGCCCTACTAGATATGCTGGCATCGGGAGATTTGGTTCTCGTACCCAAAACCGCAACAGATGTCATCAAATCTGTGGCACAGTTTTTAGAAGAAACCGAGCAGCCAACCGTCAAATTGGATCTTTTGCAGAGGGACGGTAGTCAAACAATTCCTGCAGGGTCACAGCAAATCTAGACCAATCTGTTCCTGATCGTGAGCAGATGTGGCTATAAACTTTTAATCCTATTATGCGCTCTCGGACTTTTTCTGCGGCGATCGCCACTATTGCTCAGCCTTTTATGCTCGCTCGCAATGTATCTTCTTACTCTGTCCAACCTCAATCAAACTGTCCAGCCTAACCAACTACAAAAACCATCTTTAGTTCCCAACTATCTCCAACAACATTTGCAACTACTTGTCAAGCAAATTTTAATGGGATTACCTGTTGAGCCAATTCTCAATAACTATCCGCAGTTACAGCAGTGGGTTAACGAACTTAAAGAATTATCGCCAACACTATTTTTACCGCAGCGAAAACTGTTTGTTGATATTCCAATTCAAGCAAAGCTACACCTAAAAAAGCAGGGAGAAACAGTAAAACACTCTTCCCCTTCATTTAAAGTAATACAAGTTCCAGCAAGTGTTGGTTTTGTCAAAGGACGACCAAAGCTATTTGAGTGGGCGATTCGGCATCCTGTAATGACTTGGGAAGACCGGGTAAAGTTATGGGTAGCTGTTCAATTCTTTAAGATAGAGCCTGAAAAGCTGCAACTAATTGTTTTGGCACTGCACCCAACTCAACCTGCACAAAAAGTTAAATTTGTCTGGGACACTAAGCAACATCGACAAACCAAAAATTGGTTACGAACTCAAATTCATTCTCAAACAATCAGTGAATTTGTTAGTTTCGGTTATTCTTTAGGGGCAAAACCAGAGTCAATAGCAACTGCTATTAATTTCGATGAAATCGATGAAGTTACGCTTTAACTCGTTCAGTCAGTAACTCAGGGCTAAGTGCCACTGAGCTTGTAAGAAATTGCAAGCTATGCTGACCAGCCTAAGATTCTCGAAATCTACGTTATTTGAGTCACGACACCCTGTGGATGCGAAGCTAGTCCCTTGCCCTGTCATCTGCAATTAAACAGCCTTAAAGTCACTGAGGCAGTGTTGCAGGTTTAAAAAGCTCTTATAACATTGGCGAAGCTAACATTACACGCAAGTGGAGGACACAACAATGTCCAATTTTATTTTCGTACTCGATACAAACAAAAGACCACTAACACCTTGCAAACCGTCAATGGCTCGCAAATTGTTAACTGCCGGTAAAGCGGCTGTTTTCAGAATGTTCCCAATCACAATTATCCTCAAAAAGGTGGTAACAGCAACGATTAAATCAATCACTCTCAAATTAGATCCAGGTTCAAAAACTACTGGTATCGCATTATTGCAAGGTGAGAAAGTAATTTTTGGCGCTGAACTAACTCATCGAGGTCAAGCCATCAAAGCAAGTCTTGATTCCCGTCGCGCACTACGTCGAGGGCGACGAAACCGTCATACTCGCTACCGCCGAGCAAGGTTTTTAAACCGTACCCGCCAAAAAGGATGGTTAGCGCCATCCTTGCAGCACCGGGTAGAAACCACCCTAACTTGGGTTAATAAATTACGCAGACTTGCACCAATCAGTTCGATCATTCAAGAGCTTGTCAGATTTGACCTACAACAACTAGAAAACCCAGAAATTAGTGGGCTGGAATACCAGCAAGGTATTTTATGTGGGTACGAAATTCGCGAATATTTATTGAACAAGTGGAATAGGAAATGTGCTTACTGCAACATTGAAAATGTACCCTTGCAAGTTGAACATATTCATCCAAAAGCTAAAGGAGGAAGTAATCGAATTTCTAATCTCTGCCTTGCTTGTGAGAAGTGTAACCAGAAGAAAGGCAGTCAAGATATTCAGCAATTTTTAGCCAAGAAACCTGACATCTTGAAGCACATTCTTGCACAAGCAAAACGTCCGCTCAAAGATGCCGCTGCCGTGAATTCGACCCGATGGGCGTTGTTTTCTCGACTAAAAGAAACGGGGTTGCCCGTTTTGACTGGTTCAGGTGGACTGACAAAGTTCAATCGTACTCGACTGCAACTACCTAAAACTCATTGGATTGATGCTGCTTGTGTTGGTCAACTTGAATCATTGTCTGTAGTCACGAGTAAACCATTACTAATCAAAGCAACTGGACATGGAACTCGTCAAATGTGCCGTACCGATAAATTTGGCTTCCCATCTCGGTACGTTCCGAGAAACAAGTTTGTCAAAGGTTTTCAGACTGGTGACATCGTAAAAGTAATCGTTACCAGTGGTAAAAAGATAGGTGAGTATGTTGGTCGGGTTGCGGTTAGATCGACTGGTTCATTCAATATCTCGGCATCAGAATTGGTGCAAGGGATTAGCCATAAATACTGCAAAACTATTCACTATAAAGATGGGTACAGCTACTCATTTTGAATTTAAAGATTCAAGGCGATTGAAATCGCCGAGCCGTTTTCCTCTCAGGACTGAAGTCGCTGAGTTTCCCACTTACCGAGTGTTTTTTATGAAAGCTGCGGAATTTGAATGTCCCGTAGTTTGTGAAGAACTTGATTTCTCGGCTAAAAAGCAATCCCTAGGAGAGAAAGGTAGAAAATATGCCCGGATGTTGTCGGGCTGGGCATACAGCGAGTTCTACAAACAACTCAATTCTATTTTGTCGAATCGCGGAATTGAGTTAATTGCAGTCAACCCGGCTTATTCGAGTATTATCGGCTTGGTAAAATACCTAAAAATGTATGGCTTAGCCAGCGATGAATCAGCCGCACTGGTAATTGCTCGCAGGGCTATGAAATTAAGTGAAAAAATACCTCGCTCCTTAACCGCCTATTCCGAGATGAACCCGGAAAAGCACGTTTGGAGCGAGTGGAATCAACTGAATAGAAAAATCAAGCGTTCCGCTGTAATATCACGTCGTTGTGATTATTATAGCGTTTCTAACTGGAGTTTCTTGGTCAATCTCGATACCGAGGAAGCGTAAGCGCGCTTGTAAGAACGTTTAAAGCTTATACCGCAGAGCTTACCCAGGTTTGCCTAGGTTTTTATAAGCGGTCATTGATAGGGAGGTGGACTTCAAGGGAGACTAGCTCAACTATAGTTAATGTACCTCCTCCCTACGACTCTCAAACCAAAGACAGACTAGCAGTATTAAAAATCTTCCCAACAGATGAGGACAATACTAGCTTACAAGTTCAACAATTTAGGAACGAGCTAAAGCTTTCTGTCAAATTTCGGCAGAAAGTTCGCCTCCTACCTTTAATCTGGAGAAAAAAATGATCGCTGGAGTAAAAGCAACCAAACCATCAACCATCCTAATTGTCGAAGACGATCCCATGATGCAATTGGGACTATCACGACTCCTAGCAACAGAACCTCAATTTACTATTGTCGGGCAGGTAGAAGATGGCAATTCAGCAATAGATGTAGCTTCAAAGCTAAAACCCGATATTATCCTCATGGATATTGGCTTACCTGATATCGACGGCATTGCTGCTGCCAGTCAAATAAAAGCATTGCTACCCCATACCCGCATCCTCATGCTAACTTCACACACCAGTGATACAGAAGTATTGGCTTCCTTATCTTGTGGAACAGAGGGTTATTGCATTAAAGGGACTAGCACAGAACAGCTATTAACAGCCATCAATGCTGTCCGAGAAGGTAGCACCTACCTAGACGCTAAAATTGCCACTTGTGTCATTCAAAATCTCAGAAAACCCACAACCAACTGCGAAGAATCCCTGTTTACCGCGCGAGAATTGACGGTATTAAAACTAATGGCAGAGGGCAAAAGCAATAAAGATATCGGTTATCAACTGCACTTAAGCCCTAATACTATCAAAGGTTACATTAAAGCGATTTTCAACAAAATGGAGACTAACGATCGCGTACAAGCTGCGGTTATTGCCCTGCGTAGTGGTCTGGTTTAAACACTGGCAAAGTGAACCAAAAAGTAGTACCCTTACCTAGCTCACTCTCTACACCAATTTCTCCACCATGCGCCTCGACTATTTGCTTCGAGATGTAAAGCCCTAAGCCAACCCCAGCAGTACGCTTAACACCACTACCTCGCACGTACAGTTCAAACAATGAAGCACAATGCTCTGATTTTATTCCCACCCCATTATCTCTCACCGTGCAGCGTAGATAAGAGGCCTCTGGCTCCAGCGATGCACCTAATGTTAACGTAAATCCAATTGGATTGTATTTGAGAGCATTGCCAATCAAATTTTCAAAGACTCGCCTGAGCTGAGCGGAATCGGCATTAACTAAAGGTAAATCAGGCAACAGTCCGGACAGTTTTTTGGGGTGAGTGGCGAGGAAAGCTATCCAAGGCTTAAAGTACAGTCATACATAAAA
>NZ_JAUBPO010000216.1:0-4831 GCF_036700785.1 Microcoleus sp. S28C3
TACTGTCATATCACACTATGATAAACACTTCTCTCTAATAGTAACTTACTCGATCCTTTCCTTCAGGGCACTACCAATTAATTAAACTGTGCGACACCGAACCAACTTGGGTGGGAGTTAACACGGGTTTGCCGAATCGAGTAATTAAGTTAGCTTTGGAATTAGGCTTGTTTCCCGAGTTGGGTAATTACAGTTTAATTCAACCAGAAGTTGTTTACGGGCTAGACAAAAAAAGCCGAGTTGATTTTTGGTTGACTGGCGATACTAAACCAATTTTTCTGGAAGTTAAAAATACAACTTGGGCAAAAGAAAACTTGGCTTTATTTCCCGATACAGTCACAGAAAGAGGACAGAAACATTTGAGAGAATTGATCGAAGTGGTGCGGCAGGGTGCGAGGGCTGTAATGCTGTATTTTATCAATCGCGGGGATTGTACTGATTTTGCTCCCGGGGATAGTGCCGATCGCCTTTACGGAGAATTGTTCAGACAGGCGATGGGTGAAGGTGTAGAGATTTTGCCATGTCGTTTTAATGTGACACCGGAAGGCATTCGCTATTTGGGGTTGGCAAAGCTTGATGTGTGATGACACGATCGTCTTATATTATTAATTTTTTTGCATCCACAATTAAAACCCGCTCGCCATCAACAACCGGGCCTGGTAAAACTATCATTTAACCAAGAGCGATCGCCTCTTAATTTTGACGGCCAACAATCCCAATCCTGCAACGATCGTGGCAGCCATACTGCTAGGTTCAGGCACTGCTTCGGCAATGCTGAGGGCATTAATTCCCAAGGCGCGATCGCCCTCAGAACTGCTGTAGACGAGCCGCGAGATGTTAGCAGCATCGCTGCGAACGCCGAGAAATTGAGCCGAATTATCTAGTGCTAATGAGGATGTTCCCTGGGTTGAGAAACTGCCTAACAAATTATTAGCGCTGTCAAATGCCGAGATCGATGCAGTGAAGAGAAAAGTATCATCTACCGCTATTTGCGTTCCTGCGGCCGCCACGGGGCGATCGAAGGTAATCGTCAGCGGGCCAGGGTTTCCTACTGCTGGCTGCGGGCCTGGTCTTAAACCAGTCAACAAAATGAAATCGCCGCTGGCAAAGTTGGTGGGAATGCCTGGTGAAGGCAAGGTTTGAAAAAGTAAAGGAGGCGTCACTCCTGGATTTGCAGCCGGGGGAATATTGACATTAACTCCCAGTCCTTGTTCCGAGGTGACTGAGAAGGAGTTGGACAATACTTTAAACGGCGGCTGGACTGGCCCTAAAATCGACCAATCAACGCGATCTGTACCTCCCAAGGCCGCGCGATCGCTCACGAATGTCAGATTAACAGCTTCAACTGGCGGTGCTAATAGAATCAGCAGAGTGCCGATCGCAGTTCCCGCAGCGGATATTTTAAGCGATCGCGTTGTTTTTTCTATAGGTACAAATTCCGGCAGGCGATCGCTTTCCAATAGCTGCACTTTGAAGTGTTGAAATTTGTCACAAATCATAATAATTCCTCCCATCAACCTTTCCACAAATTATTACAAAAGTCTGGTCGCATCCAAACTGAATGTTTAAATTAGGTCGATGTCTAATATACTTTACATCCTGAGAATTCACTATAACTATTTAACAACACATAAAATTACGCAGAGTTTTGTAATAGTCGCTGTACTAAACATTTCGTTCAATCTGTAAATAATGGAACTTCCAGCACAACTCCAGATAAAACATCTTCTCCAGAAAGTTGTGTTGGTAAAGAGCGAATCTCTTTTGTTTGTCCCTGTCGATAAATTTCTACCTGCTGATTCTGTGGATTAAACAACCAACCCAACCGCACCCCACTTTGCAGGTATTCCAGCATTTTATCTTGTAAGGTTTGCAGATTGTCCGATGGCGATTCCCTACGGGATAGCTTCGCTTCACGCAGTTCAATTACAAAATCCGGCGCGATGGGGGGAAATTTCTGTCGTTGTTCTGGAGTCAGTGCTTCCCAGCGAAACAACTATACCCATGCTACATCAGGAGAACGAGATCCTCCACCGGGCAATTTGAATAACGTGGAAAAACTAAACACCTTACCTAGTTGGGTTTGGCGATTCCAAATATAAACTTCACCGCCGAGCTACATCTCGCGACTACCGCTATCGCCGCCAACAGGAGACATAACAATTAACCTTCCTTCAGCATCGCGCTCCATCGTCAATTCAGGATTGCTGAGACAGAGTTGATAAAACTGCTCATCGGTAAATTGAACGCGATCGAGATTAACTTTTAGGGGTAAGGTTAGCAAGGTCATCGTCATTACTCCCGATCTTTGAGACCTGATAATTTCTATTTTAAGATAATGTTTCGCTTACAATACACTTGTAGCATCTAATAAAAAAGAGCGATCGCACTATGGGAATGACCCTGACCGAAAAAATCTTAGCTAAAGCATCAGGCCGCACTAAAGTCGAGCCCGGAGAAAACATCTGGGTAGAAACAGATGTGTTGATGACCCACGATGTCTGCGGGCCCGGCACTATTGGCGTTTTCAAACGCGAATTCGGTGAGAATGCTAAAGTCTGGAACCCGGACAAAATCGTCCTCATTCCCGACCACTACATTTTCACCAACGACGAACGCGCTAACCGCAACGTCGATATTCTCCGCGATTTTGCCAAAGAACAAGGGATAAAATACTTTTACGACATCACGGATCGATCGGACTTCAAAGCAAATCCCGACTACAAAGGAGTTTGCCACATCGCGCTAGCACAAGAAGGCCACACCCGACCCGGCGAAGTGCTATTCGGCACAGATTCCCACACCTGCAATGCCGGCGCTTTCGGACAATTTGCCACCGGTATCGGCAATACAGACGCGGCTTTTATCATGGGAACCGGCAAACTGTTAATCAAAGTTCCGGCGACAATGCGCTTTGTATTCAACGGTGAACTGCCGGATTATTTGTTAGCAAAAGACCTGATTTTGCAGATTATTGGTGATATTAGCGTTGCGGGTGCTAACTACCGGACGATGGAATTTGCCGGCGATACAGTTGAACGTTTGACGATGGAAGAACGGATGACGCTGTGCAATATGGTAATCGAAGCTGGCGGTAAAAACGGCACGGTTGCGCCCGACAAAACTACGTTTGATTACGTTACTTCGCGGACTGACAAACCCTTCGATTCATTTTACAGCGATGGGGATGCTAAGTTTTATAGCGATCGCACCTACGATGTCAGCAAATTAGAACCTGTCGTCGCCAAACCGCACTCCCCCGACAACCGCGACTTAGCCCGCAACTGTCGCGATGTCAAGATCGATCGAGTTTACATCGGTTCCTGCACCGGGGGCAAAACCTCCGACTTCCTGAATGCCGCCCGCATTCTGAAAGGAAATCAAGTCAAAGTTCCGACTTATTTAGTACCAGCAACTCAGAAAGTTTACGAAGATTTGTTTGTCACAAAATACGAAGGTCAAACACTTTCGGAAATCTTCTTAGCTGCCGGCTGCATCGAACCCGCAGCGCCTTCTTGCGCCGCTTGTTTGGGTGGCCCGAAAGATACTTTCGGGCGGATGAACGAACCCGAAATTTGCGTGTCTACAACTAACCGCAATTTCCCCGGTCGCATGGGGAACAAAGAAGCGCAAGTTTATCTAGCTTCGCCTTACACGGCGGCGGCTTCGGCGCTGACTGGTCACGTCACAGATCCGCGCGAATTCTTATAAGGTAGGGGCAATCCCCCCGTGGTTGCCCAGATCGGGGGTAGGCACTCTTGGCACTACCCCTACAAATCTGTATGAATGATGTAGACACGATAACTAGAATAAAATCAAAATAACTATCTATCTCAAATGTGAAAATTTATGGTAACTCATCAGATTTTACGCAAGATGTCTGCCGCATTTGTCCTATTAGCTGTTGCCCTATCATGCAGTTCAACTACGACAGTAACTCAAGCACAAAAGGTAGCAGAAAAGCAAAAATTGCAGGTTGGTTACGGCGATTTGATATTTGACTATGAATCAGAATATATGATGATTCCCGTTACTTTATCGGGCGATGAAAAACAAGCGGGATTTCCCACTGTATCACCAATATACGATTCTTATGAAGAGTCTAGGGGTAGCGGGATAGTTGGTTATAATATGATTTTTTATAACAAAAATAGCGGAGAATCTAATATTTTATTAAACAAAAAAGCGTTAATATCCAAATTTGAATATTTGTTAGGTAAACAAGAACCAGAAAATCCAAGCGAGGGAAATGTACAAACAAATCAACCAAAGCAAAACCGCTCCCAGAAAGTATCCAGAAAGCCTCAGAATCAGTGGCTGTTATTTCACATCATAGATAGCGATACAAATGCTGATGGCAAACTTGACAGGGCGGACGCAATTATTGGATATTTATCTAACTTGGGAGGCAAATCGCTTCAGGCAATAACTCCGCCCGATACCCAGTTAATGAGTTGGGTATTTGATGAAAAAAGCGGCGGAATTTTTCTCACTATTAGAAAAGACTCGGATGGCGATCGGAAGTTTACCGAAAAAGACGGTATTGATTTTGTCCGAGTGAATGTCAGCCAACCCAATGTTGGTAAAGAGATAATCGACGGTAAAACTCGGCAAGAATTGCAAAAAATTATTATTAATTAAAAGTAAAAATAAGGTGTGCACTGCTTGAATTGACAGGAGATTTGCTTTGAAAACACTATTTTTGGCTTGGCAAAGCCCGGACAGCGGTTCTTGTTTTCCGATTGTCGATTGACATTTGGAGTTTAGACTAAGCAGGTCAAAAAGTGCGCTCGCCCAAAGACCGGCAAACGTCCATACTCCAACGGCAACG
>NZ_JAUBPO010000007.1:0-55871 GCF_036700785.1 Microcoleus sp. S28C3
TAACTTATCTTTAACTGAGCTTTCAGATATCGATCGCTCCTGTTATTGGTTTGCGATCGATTATTCAGCAAGCCCTAAATAACGGGCTGCTCGATATCCTCTACCAAGTTCTGCTTCTCGGTGCGGCCCTTCTCATTGGGGCAAGTTGGTTTCTTTCACTGGAGAGCCGGGCAACCCACTTGGCGGTGACAGGCGTTATAGCTCTATCGATCGGTCTATTCTTCTTCCTAATCGTCGCCCTAGATTACCCGCTCCGGAGCAGTATCGGGATCAGTCCGAGGTCATTCGAAGTCCTCCAAACGACTTTGATAGCTCCTCAATAAAATGAGGCGGTCGCGTTCCCACGGCATAATGTTCGCCTGCGGCGGGCACGGAACAACTCTGTTGTGTGGCTCGGTTTGGCGCGCTGCACCGAACCGAGCCACACAAGAAGCACAATTGCTCTGTGGCAGCAGACCAGCGATGCGTAGATCGTGGAGCACCGCGGACGTAATCGGTCACAGGGTTTGTTATACACCGCGCCAATCAGCGCATCCTATTCTGCCTCTGCCCGTACCCTCTGCGACGTGCGCGTGGTGGTGGTGCAATGCCATCGCGAGCCCCCCTGATTTATGCCAATTCCAGTGATGCGGTCTAACAAGCGCAATGCACTGGAACGGCTCAATTTGGTCGGTTAGCAGCAAAGTTTATCGCGTCCGGTGATTGCGAACGTTATCCTTACCCTGGGAACTTCTCTCAAGATGAGAACGTTATAACAGGTTTGTATTCAGAGAGATCGCCCGATCGGGTGCCAGAATACCTCCGACTGCGATCGCTTCTAGTCTTCCAGTTTCCTGGGGATGCTGTGTCTTGACTTTGGCGATCGCACCCATAACCGCATCTGCCACCGTAGGATTATTGCGAGCGTTTATCGGCGACTTTTATTTGCACGTCAGGCGCTCCCACCCGCGAAATCATTAGAGAAATGTCCACTAATCATCACCCTAATAATGTTCTACGTCTCAAACCTTTGGGGTTGACAACTCAAACCTTTGCCCAATCTTCGTGTACTCAACCGGGCCGCCTAATCTTGTAATTGGCTGCATCCGCACCGTATCTACTAACCCCACTTCCGGGCGGTACAAGTCTTCACGCACATGAAATCGTAAGACTCGACCTAATACCATCACATTCGTGGCTCCTTCAACAGGAACGATTTGTGTCACTTTACACTCCATTGCTACCGGGGAGTTTTCAATCCGCAGCGGTCGAACATCGATAGAAGGAACCGCTTCCAAATGTGCCATATCAAACTCATTGACCTCGTAGGGAAATTCTGCCCCTGTTTGAGCCATTGCAGTAGACAATGTTTCATCCACGACATGACAGACAAATTCATCCACCTCTTGAACATTGCGGAGCGTGTCTTTTTCTTTTGGTTCCTGTCTGCGGTAGGCGACTGAGAACATAATGGTTGGCGGAAACCCTGCGATCGCATTGAAGAACGAATAGGGAGCGAGATTGGGAATTCCAGCAGCACTGATCGTTGAAACCCAGGCAATGGGTCTAGGAGCAACAATACTTGTCAACAGATGATAAGGAGCAGGCTCTTTCATCTCTTGCGGCACAAATGACAACATCGGCGTTAGTCTCTCTAAACTATTGGCTCAAAAATTATCCATATCCCAACTCATATTGTTAATAATCCTAACTGGGCTGAAGGAATTGGAACATCAATTTAAACAGAAATTAAGGCGATAGGGGCTTTACCAGAACCGCCCCCATCCGCTTGTTTGAGCTTAACTGCTTTTGCAACTTGCAACAATTATCCCTTTGGGAAAAATAAGGCATCTTCAAAACCCATCCGCTTGTTTGGGCTTAACTGCTTTTGCAACCGTCGATTATTTCAACATTCTGGGAGCAGGGCCACGAGTGGCATCCAGTCTTGAAACGGGCGGTAAGGTAATAGTTTTGCCAGTTTGTGCCGCTTCGTATTTTATATCGATGATGTCGATCGCAACTTTTGGTCGCATAAACACTTATCCTAGCCACGATGGGTTCATTGCGGTACTGTCAAATTGGTTGGTAGTTTTATACAGTTCGTATTGCCCTTTTGCCGCCGCCTCGCGAGTGCGATTCAGCATTGCTGCAACTTGTGCTCGATCCATCGGCTTAAACGTGCGAGCAGCCTCTAACGCTTGATCGAGGAGTTGCATACTATCAATGCCAGTAATCACCACTGAAGTAGGCAGATTCATCGCATAGTGGAGACATTCGATCGGACTTACTGTATTGCTTCTAAGCACGTAAGGGTCGCCCATAGATTTCATCCCCAATACACCTATTTGGTTCTTCACCAGCACTGGCAGAACTTGTTGCTCAAAACTTCTAAAATGAGCATCCATCACGTTCAGCGGCATCTGTACCGCGTCAAAACGGAAATTGTTTTGAGCGGCAATTTCCAGCACTCGCAGATGAACCAAAGGGTCTTTGTGTCCTGTAAACCCGATGTAGCGAATCTTGCCCGCCTTCTGCGCTTCCACTACCGCCTCCATAGCCCCACCGGGAGCAAAAATGCGATCGGGGTCTTCCATCCGAATAATTTCGTGATGCTGCATTAGGTCGATGCGATCTGTCTGCAACGCCTTCAGCGACTCGTCAATCTGCATCATAGCAGCGCCCTTAGTGCGGCCGTCAATCTTGGTCATCAGAAACGCCTTTTGCCGGTAGCCATCCTTCAGCGCTTGCCCCATCCATCGGTGGCTGCGCCCGTTGTGATAATCCCAGGAATTGTCCATAAAATTGATGCCGCGGTCGATCGCACTGCGAATGAGCTTAATACTTTCTTGCTCCTCTCGAAGCCGTCCGATATGGTGTCCCCCCAAGCCGATCGCAGACACTCGCTCTCCCGTGCGTCCCAGCGTCCTGTAACTCATCTCGCCGCTTTGAGTTTGACCTTGGGCAACTGCACTTTCAGCGTATACTTGGGTCGGTTCATCTTGAGCTAACAAAGGTTTGAAAAACCCTTCGGAAGCTGCCAGCCCTGCGGCAACTAAACCCGAAGCAGAAGTTACTTTTAACAAATTGCGTCTGCTGATATTCATAAATTTCTCCTTGTAATTTCGTGTGGTTTGAGGATGTTGCAAAAACACTTTTGATGCTGGTCTGCAACCTGTCATCTAGTTAGTTGCGCGATTTCAGGAGTGAGGCGATCGTGCGGACGATTCGGCGAAGTCTCACCCAGTAAAGAAATCAGCAGCGCACTGAACCCGATTAAACTAAGAACGAAGTTTGCAGCGTGTGCAGATTCCCACTGGCTCCGCAGCCGCAGCCAGTCCGATGGTATAGATTGAGCGGTTGCCTGCTCAATTACAACATTCACAGGCTCGATGAATAGGAAGAAGACCACCGGGAAAGCCAGCGCCAAGCAGATTGTGCCAATTAATGTCCAGTAAAAAACTTGCCGGTGTTTGCGGACAAGGAACGTTAATACGGCTGCCGAGGTCAGCATCCCAAGCGTGATGAACGCACCCGGGCCGGGCATTCCAAAGTATCGGTACAGAGTATTTTGGAGCGTCACGTAGAGCGGCCCGTCATACTGCATTTTGGCTGGCAGTTCTAACGCATGGGAGAACTCCAAACCCATGAAAAGTGCAACAAGAATAATAGTAATAAAGCGCCAAATTCTCAGAAACACGGTTAATCCTCTTCTGTTTCATAAAGTAGTTTGTAGGCCTTGCTCATAAATCCTTCAAAGTTTAGCGTTTACTACTCTCTGGCGTTAATGACTGAGTAAGCAAAACTGGGCGATATCCGTGAAAGCAGAGCTAAACTTTTACTTTTCCCAACCTCTATCTCAAAGCGATCGCCCTCTATTCCTTTCAAAGTTTCAGGTGTGGCAGAAGTTGAGTTGCTAAAAGAAGAATTGGAGCGATGCAGTCTATCTCAACTTCGCTACGAAGCTTTTCTTCTAGCTCACCTGCATGAGTATCACTCAACTGAATACGCTGCGAGATTCCTGCATTATTGATTAATAAGTTCAAATTGGGCAAATGAGCAAGAGAAGAGGAGTCGTAGGTATCGAGGTTGGCGATGACCCAACCGCCGTGGAAATAGACAAGCACGGGGAAGGGGCCTTGTCCCTGCGGCTTGTAAATACGCGCCAACAGATCACCCGCTGGGCCTGGTATGAGTAGATGGCTGAGATCACCGACCATTTCCACTGCGGGTTTGCCCTGTTTGGCAAGCACGCCCATTACTGCATCTGTCGGCGTGGGGTTGTTGCGAGCGTTCATCGGGGACTGTTTCTCAATAGGCGGTGCTTTTTCACAAACTCCTCCAGTAAATAATAATGAGCCGTGCGATTGCGTCTTTCCAACTAACGAGCGCGCTTTGCGTGCTTGAGGCTACTTTTCTAGCATTGACCGCCACCGATCGCGCGATCGCCCGGAATGCAAACGCGCTTACTTCACTGGGTGACTGCGAACGGCGGTAGTTCACCGCAGTGCTACAGGTTGAGCGTTAATCCGAACTCGAAACAGGCTGTAGGGTTTCTGCCGCAAATCCTGACCGTTGTGATACCTGGCTTGGCGATGGAGTTGATTTGCCGTGAAATAAAGATAACCATCCTGCGCCACTGAAAGGGTGTCAGGCCACAGCACTCGCGGGTCATGCACCAGCCGTTCGATCGTGCCGTCTGGCAAACGACGCTGTATCGCATTCTGTTCGTAGTTCGTCAGGTAAATGCGGTTTTGAGCATCCGACTCCAAGCCATCGGAAGCTCCTCCCTTCTCGCCGCGATCCACTACCGTCTTTGCCACCTCTTGGTCGGACAACCGCTCATCCGCTAGCGCATCAACATCAACGCTGTAGAGCCGTCGTCCGGCAAGCGGACAGTAGAACAATTGCTTCCCATCGGCACTAATTGCAATCCCGTCGGCACCCATCTTGATTGGGCTGGGCGGTTGACCCGGTTGACGATTCATAATAGGCATCCCTTCCACACTGGGTAGAAAATTGGGGACTGCTTTCGTGGAAGGATGGTCGTTCAACCGCCGCCAACTCCTGCCGGAGTCCAAGTCAACCACAATAATTCCATTGGGCCCCTTGTCGGACGAGTCGGTGATGAATGCCATTCCAGCCTTACCTCGTCGCAGATCGAAGCGAACATCGTTCAGGTAAGTTGTTGGCAATGCCACATTTGGGGGAAAGACAATGGTTTTGAAAACCTGGTTTTGCTTGAGATCCACTCCGACCAATTTGGCTCCACCGGGCGGAGCGGGTGCAAAGTTGACGCTGCCAGTATCCAAAATCCACAAGCGATCGCGCGGGTCAACCACCACACTTTGAACCGAAAGCAGAGACTTTGATGGGTCGCTTGGGTTCGGGCGATTCATTTCAGGATTAGGATACGCAACCGTCTGACCATTTCTGACTTCGGCAACAGTGTACTCTACGCGATCGCCCCATTTGGGAAAGTTCACGAAGATGCGTCCGCTTTGGGAAACAGTAACACCTGTAGGCATGGGGCCGTTGAAGATCGCGACGGGTTCGATATCGCCAAGAGTTTGCTCTCTGGGCAGCGTTGTTAGATCGATCTTGGCGGGTTGAGACTGGGCATAAACAGCAGAGCCGAGAAAACCGACGACTGCAAGAAATAGTAGGAGTTTAAGGAGCTTCATAGAATACCTTCTTTATATCGATGCCATGAAATTTACTAAAAGGAGATCGCGGATAAAAAAGCTTTGGACACGCCGATTGTCGATCGAACCATCAGAATCAGTTACTCAAAAAATAATGATGAAATTTCTAGTTTTGAGAGCTACTAGACCCGTCAGCGAAGGCTTTCGACTCAATAGCATCGTGACTGCAAAAAAGCCTCACGTCTTTACTGCGATCGACCTCCATCATCCACTGGTAGGCGCGCAGACCCTGCGTGCAGCGTGGGTTAGCGGCATTCAGTAAACTCGCCGCCGACGCCGACACCTGCACCGATCGCGATCGCATCTACGGGTCGTCCTGTCTTCTGGATGTGGTTGTAAAGCGTCTCAACCCCACCGTCAGTGGCGAGGTCAGTCTGTAATGTTTCGACTTTGGCGCCCAGTCCCTTAAAGCTTTTAGCAGCCTCATCAATACTTGAACCAGTCGATGTCACCAAAAGATCGAAGCGGTTTCGGGCAAACTGTTTGGCGAGTTCGTAGCCGATGCCGCTAGAGGCACCCGTCACGACAGCCAACGGCCGGGTCAACGAACAGTTTCTCACCATATAAAATCCTCTGTAATTGCTCCACGCTCGTTTGTCTAGGATTGCTTCTCTCTCTACCAGACAATCTTTGTGGAGTGGGGGCTTTCAATTCTTACAATCCTAGGGAGGCAACTGTGCGCTCGCATCTTTCCCAGGACATACCACCCAAGGACATACCGCTAGTGTCTGTTTGAGGTTACTTTTCTAGAATTCCGCCTGTGCGATCGCACGGCAACTCAAGCACTGCGAAGCGTCTTCACTCACAGCCGTTCTTCCCCAGGTAGTTCTGCATACTAAGTATAATTAAAGCTTTCACTGGTTGAGAATTTCAATACCACAATGTGGTCGCCATTCTACAAAAATATGGTAAAAACCGGAAATTTGCGAAATGCGCGATCGGGCTTTGGCATTTTACCGACTTGGCCGACTTTTATGCCACTGGCTTATATTCCGATCGATCGCTTTCTAGTCCGCCAAGAAATTGATGTTTTAAAAATTAATACTGACCGCTATGTCGGTTCGGATCATTTGCCGTTAATTACAGATTTGGTCATTTGAAGGCAGGATTCGATGTTTTCTAACAAATTATTGATTAACTGTATCTGGTATTCCTGAATATTTGTCTTTAGCAGCTCTTTGCTGTCTTGAAAACAGATAACTTTTCCGGCGATTTCCTTGTAGTGTTGCAGCATGGAAAAAGTATCGGTGCTGAAGCGAGCGAGATAGTTTTTAGCAGCCTCGCTGCAAATTTCCGTTACTTGATTGAGATAAGCTTCTGACGATTCAGGCGGCTTTTCATACACAGTTCTTTTATTCAAAATATAGCTAGCACCGCCGACTACTGCGGCTCCCACAGGCCCGCCCAACAGCCAACCTAAGCCGGTGGCGATCGCCACTGGAGTTACTTCGCCCTCGATCGACTTTTGAGTTGGAGGTGGCGGCGGCTCCGGTAAACTGACTTGCGGGGATGGAGGAAAGGAAATCAAAAGTGCGATCGGCTGTTCTTTCTCAAAGAATTCGCAAGCTTTATTTACCCATTCTGCGATGGTTTGCTGCTGATGTAAGACCTCTCGCTGAAATTTTAGCTTCCACGCATCAAAACTCCCTTCCTGAAGCGACAGCGCCATTTCCGATTGATAGCGCTGTAAAAGTGTGGGCTGGTAAAGCCAAATCTCGAATTCGGAAACGCTGGCGTGAAAGCCTTTTGATATCAATTTTTCGGCTTTTTGTTTAATTTCAATTCTGTGCTTGTGCTTTTGTTGAAATGCGGCTATTTCTGCGGTGACAGTTTCAGATTTGGCTCGGAGAGATTGGCAAATTTTAGTAGCTATAGCTTCAATTCTGGGCAACTTAACTGCTAGTTGTTCCTGTTGAGCTGCCACAATACTTTGCAAAGCCGATTCAAAGGTGGCAATTCCTGTAGTTTGGGCGGCCGCCACATCTCCTTTCAGCCTAGCCCTCAAAGCCGGCAAAGCATCGACGCGGTAGATATTGCTGATATTGTTCGGTAAGTTGGAGCGAAAACTTTCGGCAACAAACAACAACCGATTGTAAACTTGTTTTTGGTCGTCTGGTTCCAGTAGATTGAGAAAATTGGCAACAAAGAGGACAGTGTTGATGTTGCGATCGCTCAACCAATCTCTCAAGTTCTCTCGTTCGCCTAAAGTCATCAATTTGCGAGCATCTAAAACCTGCACAACCAAATCAGCCGTTAGCAATTTATCCCGAACCAAATTATCCTGTTCTTCCCGATCGTTGGTTCCCGGCAAATCCAGCAATTCCACACCTGTTTTCAGGAATGGATGGGGACAGTAAACATTCACGGCGGCCACATCATCCCGCATTTGTCTCGCGTCGTCAAGAATGGCGTAGCGTTTCAAAACATCAGTCCCCGGTTCGCTAATTTCCGTGCCGTCTTTCAGGGTAATTTTTGCGTGCAATTCCTCGCCGTAGTTGACATAAATGGCAGCACCTGTAGTGGGCACGAGGTCGATCGGCAAAGCACGATTTCCCAGCAAAGCATTGAGCAAAGTTGACTTGCCGTAATTAAACGGGCCAAAGACAGCGATTTGAAAAGTTGGTTTGGCGAGATAGTCGCAGATTGAGGTGGTATCTCGATACAGTTGGGAGTTTTTGTCAAGTTCGAGAATACCGAGTGCTGGTTTCAGATAATTCATCAAATTTTGATAAGCCTCTGGTTCTTGCATATTGTTGTATCCTCGTTAGCTGTAGGTTGGGTTTCACTTCGTTCAACCCAACCTTTTTTGTAGATTTGTTGGGTTTTGTAGATTTGTTGGGCGAAGCGTAGGGTTCGTTCCAAGGCCCAACCTAGATATATTATAAGCGATCGATCGAGTCTGATATTACTTATTCTCGTGAGCCTGTAGGAGGTTCAGTAAATTCTAGTTAGTTCTAATAAGTTTTCTGGGAAGAGAGACAAGAAAACTTTCCCAAGGCGATATGCTGGTCCATTATTAGGACTCCAAGCATCCAAGCATTTGTATTTTCCTTGATTCCAGCCTTCAAACACCCAACGCGAGCCATCAAAACCCATAGACAAATCCCAAGTAATGGAAGGCCAAAATTTATTCTCATTGATGGCTGTCAGTAATTCCCAAGATTTTGCTTCTGTGAGCATCCAAGGCTCTTCACTCCCTACCTTGCTTCCTACTTTTGTAACAGCCTGCAAGCAAGGTGTACTGAGTATATATCCCCCAACTCGAATGACTAAGCTGGGATGAAAACTAGGTATATAAATAAAGCGATAGGCAGTTTGTATCTTCTCCCGATCTGCCCAATTTGATAAAGATGGCTCTTCAAATGCAGCTAATGTATTTGAATACCAGCTCTGCCTAAACTGCATTCCTTGTACTTGTTTATGAGAAAAATCTGGGGGAGTAACAATATAGTGTTGATTGATGAGGTCGATCCCCCAATCTCTATTATCAGATCGAGAACAGGCCAGATCGTACAATGCAGTATTTCTGTGTTCTATCTGCTCAATTCTTAGAGCAATTTGAAGAGCTTGCTTGTATTGCTCTTCTGAAATTTTTTCATATATCACTGCAATAACTCTTGAATTATCTAGCAGTTTTTCAGGCAATAATTCATGGGAACGATCGAGCTTACTCTCTAATTTTTTTTTAACCATATGGACTAATGTTCTATCTTTTTCTTCTATATCTTTAATTGTTTCTGCCACCAAAACTGCCTCTTGCCAGAGATGATTTTTCTGATTGGATTCTTGGATGAGATTGGCAATTTCAATTAGGGTAGCTGCCTTTGTATAGCCATTTGTCAATCTTTGAGTAATTTCGATCGCCTCTTGAAAACGACCTAGTTGTTTAAGTATATCTATCTTTTCAGAGCCATCTGGCAGATTTTGGTTAAGCCTGTTGTTCAGCAGCTTTTGATTAATGAGAGTTGCCTCTTGCCACAAGCCCAATTTTTGTAGCAAACAAACCTTATCATAGCTATCCGAAAAGTTTTGGGAAAGTTCTAAGGCTTGATGATAAATTTCCTGAGCTTTCTCATGGCGATCGATAAGTTTAAACTGTTGAGCCATTTTGATAAGTCGATTGATTTTGGCAGAGGTGTCTTCCAGGGCTTGAATAATTTTCAAGTTCCTTTCTAATCTCTCTAATTTTTTCTGTAAAACTTTATCATTATCCATATTTACCCCCTAATGTTTGCATCTACTCATCCACATCCTTAAGCCCATTCTGCAGCAGCATCCGCACGATGTCAATTTTCTTTTTGCGACCATTCCCAATCTCGCCTCAAGAACAGCGGTAATTTGACTGGGGGCTTAGAGCGTGTTTTCAAACTATTATTTAGGTTGGGTTGATAAACGAAACCCAACTACAATTTAAGCTAATTTCAAGTTTGAAAACACGTCTAGCTTCCTGCAGATGCTAGGAAACCTTGATATAGCGATTCTATACTGTGCGACTGGGCAGAAACATCAGCCTCCAATTTTTTCAAACGCTCAGATTCAGCCTGACAATTAATCTCGCGAGATTCCTTTTGTTGCAGCAAATTATCTAATTCTGCTTTCCGAGAATTAATATCATCATTCATGCGATCGCCCACTTCCCGCCCGTAAACATCAAAACACTCTTTAACAGCATCGTGAATCGGCTGCCACTGCTCTTGAGCCACCTGCGGCAGATATTTCACCAGCTCTTTTTTCGCCGCTTTCACCAACTGTTTGTGAGCTCCGTCTGCTTGCAAAACCCCAACACCCATCCCCAATAAAGCCAAGTACAGCGGCCCCAAAACAACACCCGTAAAACTAGCAAAAATCGTACTGACGCTCAAGACAGTAATTAAATTGAGCAGGATATTTTTCCAGTCAAAACCCGCTCCTGCCATAGCTACGCCCGCTAGATTTCCGGTCGTTAATGAAAACAATCCCATTGCCCATTTTGCCCAAGATGGCGAATTATCTTCCTTCGAGTTGCTGACTGCTGCCGGTATTTTTTGCCCGGTCAGTTTTTCGGTGATTTTTTCAGTCACTTTCGTGTAAGATGCTCCGTAATTTGCCGCACTTTTCGATAGCTGCGAAAATGCTGAATTCATCTCTTGTTCAGCCGTGAGAGTCCAAGCTGCTAGTTTGTCGTTGATGTACTGCTCGAATGCTCGTTTGAGCGATGCTTCAAATGCTTCGCGCTTGTCTTGGCTGAAGAAATCCAGAAATCTCAGCTCCGGTTGATACCGCAAGAAATCTGTTTCAAAGGTATTTTCTAAGTTGAGAACGTAGGCGCGGAAAGAATCTGCGATCGCCCGAGATTTACTATTTCTAACGCCGATAATTTCTTGTTGAAATTCATCGCGAATTTGAGTCAGCTTTTTAAACTCCGGCTCAACTGAATTAATCTTTTCCTTCAACTCATTGACATCGCGATCGAGTAATGGTAAACGGCGTCCAACAGCTTCGCGGACGCGAGCAGAAATTTGACGCGCCAAAGTCCTCGCCGGACGCAATTCCGAAATCGCCCTTTCCTGGGTCAAAAACGTATTCAGTGCCGCCATGAACTCGGGAAAACCAGTTCCTGCCAAATCCGCATCTGGGTTTTTCATCCGCAACCTTAATGCCTTAATTGAGGTAATCGCAAACACTCTCTCGTCGTAAATATCGTGTCCTTCTGTCAAACAATATTCAGCCAAATTAGCTTGAAAAACCCGCCGCAGTTTCCCTTCTGCTTCTGCTAATTCTTCAGAATCGTCCGGGTCAATCAAACTTTCCCGCACTTGATCCCAAGCATTAATCAGAAAGAAAATGCTCAAGCCGCGATTTTTGATGTAATTTTCTAGATAGCGTCTTTCACCCATCGTGCAAGGCTGAGTTGCCCTGAGTACGAACAAAATAGCGTGGCAGTTGTTGATGTAACCGAGAGATAATTCGTTGCGGGCTTCTGTATCGTTCAGTCCGGGACTGTCTACTATTTCTATGCCTTTTTCTAACAAAGGTAAGGGATATTCTACTACGGCGCAGTCGATATCGGGAAATGCTGGTTTCTTTTCTTCTTCTAAGCGTTTTGCCTCAGCGGGGTCAATTGTATAGTTCTGTTTAAAACTTTTAAAATCTAGCTGTTTTGGGCTTTTGCCATCATTGAAATAAACGGTAACTTTTTTTTCTGAACCGTAGCGCAAAATCGTCAGCAAAGCTGTACAGGGATTTACGTCGCTGGGCAGTAAGTTTTCGCCGATTAAGGCATTGAGAAAAGTGCTTTTGCCGCGTTTCATGTCGCCTAAAACTAGCAGCCGAAAGACTCCTTGGCGCAAGTTTTTACTGGCGAGATTGATGTCGGCGCTGTCGGTTTCTAAACCGAGTTTTCCCGATGCTTCGGCTCCGGCTAATTCTGATTGGTTGATTGCTGTGGCGATGTTGCTGAGGCGATCGGCTATTTCTCGGCGGACTGCGGCTACTCGCTCTAAATCGTTGAGAAAGTTGCTAGTTTCGACTTTAAGGTTCATGAGTATTTCCTGAGAATTTCCAGCTTGGGCTTTTCAACTTCTGTCTTCTTCAATAAACATTTTGTAAGCGATCAAAGCAATGCCTCCAACTATCAGCGCGGCTGCCAGCCAAGATGCTATGCGAACTGCAACAATAACAGCAATAACAATGCCTGTAAATTGAGCGGCTGCTATAATTTTTCGGCGCCACTGTTTGAGTTTCCCGTTAACTTGGCTGTCTGGTTCTTCGTACTTTGTCGTTAGATGTTCTGGCACTGAGCGGTCGATTTCGGCTTCTAGTTCGCGCAGTCGAATTTCTTGTTCGCGCTTCCGCAGTTCTTGTTCTTTGTGCCGGAGTTCTCTTGCTTTTTTATCGGGAGAGTTCATAAATTTTACCCTATTTCCCACGGTAAAAATGTGTTATTGATTGTCAATGTTGGGTAGTGATAAGTTTTTTACAACTGTAACTCACATTTTCCCCGCTGTCGAGAAATGTTAAGAAATTTTAAAAAGGGCGATTCCCTACGGGATAGCTACGCTTCACGACTAATTAAGCCGATCGCCCTAGACTAGGCGCTGCACATCATCAATATCCTTCGGGGCCAATAGTAGTGCGATCGCACTCAGCTTCTGACAAATCGACCAAGCGCGATCGAAATAAGTTGCAGCCCGCTAATTGAGCTTTGGTTAACTTTGCTTTATCCAAATTAGCTCGGCTCAAATCTGCATATCTCAAATCGGCATTCGTCAAATCTGCATTGTACAAATCCGCACCTTGCAAATTGGCTTTCTGCAAATTGGCACCTTGTAAATTGGCGTGGCGCAAATTTGCTCTGCATAAATTTGATCTTGATAAATTTGCTTCCGACAAGTTGGCTTGATAAAGTTGAATGTCGCCCAATTCAGCATCTTGTAAATCAGTTTTATAAAGATTGGCTTCAGTCAAATTTCCGTAGGGCAAATAAGCTCGCCTCAGAACGCTACCAGAAAGATTTATTTCTGCTAAGTCTGCTTGAAACAAGTTATCTCCACTTAAGTCAACTGCGTTAAAGTTTCGCTTCCCCTCAGCATACTGAGCGAGCAATTCCTCAGCGCTTAGCTTTTGCATTTTCACCCCTCATGACGACAGCTAATGCAGTCAATTTATAACGATAATTAATGGTTATTTTACTGCGTATTTATACTTAGGCATATTCTTATGTTAAGCTTATGTAACAACGCTCGCATTTTTTCTAATATTTTTTTTATATTTGTCAATTTCTGCCTTGCTCGACCAGTAAGCGGTTAGTAATGTCAAGATCGAGAAACCAAAGTCAATCCTCTACTGAAATATGCCAGAACTTCCTCCCTCCATTGCTCAGCACTACCACGAACGGACGAAATACGATCCTGAAACCCTTGCTGCCAAAAGCAAACAGCTAGATTGGACAGAGCAACCCGTGCCGTTCAAAGAATATAAAATAGGAGCGTATTTTGACCTCAAGCCTTATCTAAAAGACCCCTCGGATGATTCCGATGCCGATCCCGATGCGGTTTGGTGGCATCGGTTATCCAGCTTGTTGCTGTGCAGCTACGGGTTGACGGCGAAAGTGCAAACGGTAGACGACAGCTACCTGTATTTGCGATCCGCACCGTCGGCGGGCGGGCTCTACCCAGCAGAGGTTTATTTAATATCCCGCGGCACTGCGCAGTTGCCGGCCGGACTTTACAACTATCAGTGCAGAACTCATTCACTTGTTCATTTTTGGGACAGTCAAGTTTGGCCGACCTTGCAAGCAGCTTGTTTCCAGTCGCCCGCGCTAGAAAATACGCAATTGGCGATCGCGATTACCACTGTTTTTTTTCGTTCTTCTTGGCGTTACGAAGACCGAGCTTATCGGCGAATTTTCCTAGACACCGGTCATTTACTGAGCAATATTGAATTAGCTTGCGCCGTCAACGATTACCGACCTCACCTGATTGGAGGATTCACTGACGAAGCTATCAATGAATTACTGTACATCGACTCGGAGCAAGAAGGAGCGATTTGTGTAGTTGCTTTAGCCGACTTGCTAGATATTGACCAAAACTTGCCTAAATTTAAAACAGCTTTGCCCGGAAACACCACGACAGATTACCCGCAAATTTCCGAAGGTAAACTGTTAAAATACCTTCACAGAGCGACGCATTTAGAATCAGATCCTACCGGAGCGGACGGTTGGAAACTTGATGAAAGTGAAGGAGAATTAGAGGATAAATACAACTTTCCTTTTTGTACTAAAGTTTCGACTGTCACTCCTTCAATTCCTTGGGGAGTGAACCTGGAAACTTTAGAAAACACTATGCTTAAAAGGCGTTCTACCCGTGCTTATACAGGTGCTTCTTTGAGCTTGGGCGAACTGCTAGCTATGCTCGATTTTACTTATCAGCCGCAGCACTATATCGACCAAGGATTAGACGGTTATCCAGATTATTTCGATCTAAGTTTGATCGAGACTTTTATTGCTGTTTCGGGAGTGAATGGGTTAGAAGAAGGCTGTTACTATTACGCTCCGAAAGCTCAAGAATTGCGGCAAATTCGGTTTAAAAATTTCCGCAGGGAATTGCATTTTTTGTGTTTGGGGCAAGATTTAGGCAGAGATGCGGGGGCGCTGTTGTTTCACACGGCGGATTTGAACAGGGCTGTAGCAAAATATGGCGATCGAGTTTACCGCTATTTGCACATGGACGCGGGTCATTTGGGCCAGCGGTTGAATTTAGCAGCTATTCAACTGCGTTTGGGTGTCAGCGGTATCGCGGGCTTTTTTGACGATCGCGTCAATGACGTTCTGGGTATTCCTGCGGGTGAGGCTGTGCTTTATATTACAAGTCTGGGAAGACCTCGATCGTGAGAATGAGTCAATCGATTTTAGATTTTAGATTTTAGATTTGAGATTGAAGAATTGGCCTGGCTGATTTACGGTAGGAACCACTCAATCTGCAAAAAATGAAACAAGCGAGTCAGTCAATCTATCGATTTTAGATTTTAGATTTGAGATTTGAGATTGAAGGATTGGCGTTGCTGATTTACGGTAGGAACCACTCAATCTGCAAAAAATGAAACAAGCGAGTCAGTCAATCTATCGATTTTAGATTTTAGATTTGAGATTTGAGATTGAAGGATTGGCGTTGCTGATTTACGGTAGGAACTACTCAATCTGCAAAAAATCAAACAAGCGAGTCAGTCAATTTTCTGAATTTTAAAGTGATAGCGGTAAAGTGAGGATTGCAAACCTGTACTATACAGGTTTTACGTAAGTCCTGCTATTGCTATTTGCCAATGCAAAATCTGCTAAATATTCTGTCTAGCACTGATTCAGTCACTTCTTCGCCCGTAACTTCCCCCAATGCTTGAATTGCACCGCGTAAATCTATTGTCCAAAAATCTAAAGGCAATTTATTGCTCATCGTATCCGTGCATTGTTCCAGATAAATTTTAGCTTTAGTTAACGCCGCTGCTTGCCGCTGGTTGATTGCTAAGTCTGAGTTTGCTGCTTGCAAATTTTCCCCGCTAACGGCATTTAAGATTGCTGTTTCTAAGTCTTCTATGCCTCGATCGAAGGCGGCGGCTGCGGCAACTATTGGATGAACTTCAGAGGAAAAAGGTAGTTCGGGGATTGTTTTTACTAGGTCGATTTTGTTGATAATTATAATTAGCTGGCGGTGCTTTACTTGTTCGTAAATTTCCGAATCTTCCTCTGTCCAACCAGATTCCGCGTCAATTGTCAACAACACTAAATCGGCTTGTTTTGCTGCTGCGCGCGATCGCTCAACGCCAATTTTTTCTACCTTGTCTTCGGTTTCTCGAATGCCCGCAGTATCGAGTACCTGCACCGGAATTCCGCCCACAACTAGCTGCGATTCTACCACGTCCCGCGTCGTACCGGGCAAATCCGTGACGATCGCCCGATCGCTCCGGCTCCACGCATTCAACAAACTCGATTTTCCCACATTCGGCCGCCCAACAATCGCTACTTTCAAACCGGTTCTCAACAATTCTCCGCGATCTGCCGTCGCCAAAATAGTTGACAATTCCGCCAAAATATGATTTATTTCCAAAGAAGTTTTAGCTTCATCTAAAGGCGGTAAATCTTCCTCAAAATCAATTCTCGCCTCAATTTCTGCCAGCACATCCAAACAAGTTGTTCTCAACTTGCGGATCGGTGCGGCTAATTTTCCCTGCAAACCAGCCAAAGCACTTTGTGCAGCAGCCGGCGATTTTGCTCCCACCAAATCTGAGATACTTTCAGCTTGAGTTAAATCCAGCCTGCCGTTCAAAAAAGCCCGCAGCGAAAACTCTCCCGGTTGCGCTAATCTCGCCCCCTGTTCCAAACACAACTGCAAGACTTGCTGCACGGCCATAATACCGCCGTGACAGTGAAATTCCACCACATCTTCGCGAGTAAAAGAACGCGGCGCTTTCATAATTAACAATAAAGCTTCATCGACTAATTCTTGAGTTTTGGGGCAACGGATGTGACCGTAAAGAATGCGGTGAGACTCCCAGATTTGCCGTCCTGGGGCGCGAAACAGAGTTTCGGCAATTTTTAAGGCTGCGGAACCGGAAACTCGCACAATGCCGACGCTGCCTTGTTGGGGAACTATGGCAGTGGCGATCGCTGCGATCGTCCCTCCTTTTGTTAGTGATTCAGACATTTTTATTGTTCACACATTTAAAAGTTATCTCAATCTCCTGTTTTTGAGTATCAGGCAATTGCTTCTCGATATTGGAGAGTATAAATCTCTGGTTTGTTATTCAAAAAAATAAAATACCCGCCCTTTTGGGCAAGCTGCACGAGTTCCTGAGTCAAAGGGTAGGGAATATTTTTTAATATCTTGCCTGCGAGCGCTAATTGCTCGTCGGCTGCGAGAGACAAGATAACTTGAATTAGGCATTCAACCAGTTGTACGTTCATTTGACTGACCTCCGGCTTGGTTGTTAAATTATACCTATCTCATTGGCAGGATAAACAATTTTAGCGATTTTTTTCTAAGATATTAGAATAGGGCTAACGCCGCGCTTGAGTTGGATCGTCAATCCGATCGCCCGTTTGCTCAGTCAGTCGATTTTAGATTTTAGATTTTAGATTTTAGATTGACTCCACAGATGAATCGGGATCTTCAACTCGGGTCTAAACCTTTGGGAGGCTAACGACTCATGTCGGAAAGCAACTATCCGTTTTTGGGTGGGAGTCACGGTTCGATCGAACTTAAATTACTCAGCCAAATATTTTGGCTATTCTGATTTCATGCGATAATGGAAAATTGACAGGGTAGAGGGCAAAGCATGATTGGTCAACTTCTAGACAGACGTTACCGCATCATTAAAGTCACAGACTCAAGTGAGGTGGGAAAAACTTATCTAGCAGCAGATACTCACCGTCCCGGGTATCCGCAATGCACTGTTAGAGAAATGCTGCTCCCCGGCACCAGTTCGCAAACTCCAGAATTAGTCAAAGTTATATTTCAAAGAAACGCAGAAATAATTGAAAAATTGGGAAAACACGACAAAATCCCCGAATTATTGGCGTATTTTGAGGAAAATCAAAGTTTATACTTAATAGAAGAATTTATTGCCGGCTCGCCTTTAAGTCAAGAACTAATACCCGGTGAACCTTGGTCTGAAGACAAAGTAGTTGGTCTGCTATCAGAAATATTAGAAATTTTGGTGTTCATACACGAGAAGGGTTTCATTCACCGCAGAATTCAGCCAGACAGAGCTATCCGGCGCGAGTCAGACGGCAAATTTGTGCTGATTGACTTTAGCTTAGACAAAGAAATTAACCCGGAACTCGCTAATTGTCATTTGTTGGCGCAAACCTCCCCCAACTCTGTTAAAGGGCCTTTAGCAAAAAAACACGAGTTGGCTGCCCAGGAGTTATACGTGCCGATCGAGCAATCGATCGGCAACCCCCGCTACAATAGCGACATCTACGCTCTAGGTACGATCGCCCAGCTTGCCGTGACGGGACTCTCACCCAACGAACTGAGTGCCTTAAAAAACAACAAAAGCGAAATTCCGTGGCGAAATCGGGCAACTTGTTCGCTTGCCCTAGCAGATATTATCGATCTAATGGTGCGCTCCGACTGCGAGGAACGCTATCAGGAGGCCGCCGATGTTTTGGCAGACCTCAAACAAATCGCCGTAAAATGGGAGGTTGAGCCGCCGCCAGTCACAATCATCACGGACGCTATGAGTAAACCGCCGAGACAGCGCCAAATCAGACTGCTGCTGCTGGCTGCAACAGCCGGAGCTTTAATCTTGACAGCAATCATGATTTATTTTTGGCAGAGTAAAAGTCCGGCGAGGGCACAAGAATTGTTCGCTCGCGGCGTGGCAAAAGCGCAGCAAGGCGACAAAACAGGTGCGATCGCCGATTATACCCAAGCGATCGCCATGAATGCCAGCGATGCGGAAACTTACTACAAGCGGGCCAACGCTCGCTATGACACGGGCGCGACCGATCTAGCAATACAGGATTACACGCAAGCAATTAAAGTCAATCCCAGCCACACCAAAGCCATCTACAATCGAGGTCTGGCCCGCCGCGACACCGGCGACAAGCGGGGAGCTGTGGAAGATTTCACCCAAGTAGTGCGGCTCAATCCCAGCGACGGTGAGGCATACTCTCAGCGGGGTTTAGCTTACTACGATTTAGGCGACTACCGCACGGCAATTGAAGACTACACTCAAGCAATTCGGATCACTCCCAACGATGCTACAGCTTACAGCAATCGGGGTTTAGCTCGATCGGCCGCAGGCGACAAAACAGGAGCAATGGCAGATTTTACCCAAGCGATTCAAATTAGCCCCAAACAAGCTGGCGTTTACTACAGTCGGGGTCGATCGCGGTTTAATCTGGCAGATTATCAAGGAGCGATGGAGGATTATACTAAGGCGATAGAATTGGAACCAGAGCTAGCTGATGCTTATATCAATCGGTGCAGCGCTTACTTAAATTTGGCAAGCTACGACAAAGCGATTGCAGATTGCACCCAAGGAATTCGCCTCGATCCAAAAGATGAAGCAGCTTACAACAACCGCTGCATTGCTTATCTGAATTTAAAACAATTTCAAAAGGCCAGCGAAGATTGCAGTTTGACGATCGGACTCAACGGCAACAATCCCAAAGCATACAGCAATCGAGGATTAGCTCGATCGGCTTCGGGAGACAAGCAGGGGGCTGTGGAAGATTTTACTCAAGCCATTCGGCTCAATCCCAGCGATGCAGTAGCTTACAGCAATCGCGGTACTATTTACTCAGAACTAAAAAATTACCCTTTAGCGGTTGAGGATTTCGCTCACTCGCTGCGGCTCAACCCCAACAATGCTAGCGCTTTTTACAGCCGAGGCCTCGTCCGCCGCCAACTCAAAGACCGTGCTGGGGCGATCGAGGATTTTCAGAAAGCTGCAACGCTTTTTCTAGAACAAGGAAGAGCTGATGGTTTCCAAAATGCACAAGCACAAATCAACGATCCTAAATAAGCTATTAGTTATCAGTTATTAGTGTTCAGTCATCAGTCATGAGGAAAAATGAAGAATGCAAAATGAAGCAGGAAGAAGGAAGAAGGCTAAACCACCAATCACCAATTCTCAATTTCCAATTTCCAATTTCCCATCCCCAATCACTAATTCCCAATTCTCAATTCCTGATATGAACATGGTTGGTCAACTTTTAGACAGGCGTTATCGCGTAGTGCAAATTCTAAGTTCAGGAGCTTTCGGACAAACTTATTTGGCTGTTGATACTCGCCGCCCTGGCCACCCTCAATGTGTAGTGAAACAACTGCGCCCTCCCAGCAACACTTCCACCGTTCTCAAAACAGCTTACCGCTTATTTAAACAAGAAGCAGAAATATTAGAAAAGCTGGGCAAACACGATCAAATTCCATTTTTACTAGCTTATTTTGAGGAAGGAAATCAATTCTACCTCGTCGAAGAGTTTGTGCCCGGACACGCCCTAAATAGGGAAATTGTGGCCGGTCAACCTTGGCGGGAAGAACGAGTGCTGGATCTGTTGGAAGAAGTGTTACAACTTCTCGCTTTCGTACACTCTCAGGGAGTGATTCACCGCGATGTTAATCCCTCCAACTTAATCCGCCGCAAACCAGACGGCAAATTAGTTTTAATTGACTTCGGCTCGGTTAAAGAAGTTGCAAGTCACGTCAGTGACTACGATACAGAATTTCCGCGCACCATTGCTACTGGAACTCCGGCTTATATGCCGATCGAACAATTTCAAGGCAACCCGCAATTTAGCAGCGACCTCTATGCAGTCGGGATGATGGCAGTCCAAGCTATCACGGGTTTGCCCGGTACGGATTTGCCAAAATTGCAAGATCCGAGTCCTTCTCACACGGGGGAAATTGTTTGGCGAAACCGATCGCAATGTTCTGTGGGACTAGCCAATATAATTGACAAAATGGTCTGTCACCAATTTGGCAAACGCTATCACTCTGCGGAGGAAGTTTTGGTAGATCTCAGCAAGTTGAGACACCGCCTAGAGCCGGTGAATAAGGCTCCAAAGAAAACTATTCCTCCGAGCTTACTGTCTTCTGAGAGTTTTTCGTCACGTTTTAAAACTCGGTTTTGGTGGCTGATTTTGGCTGTTTTTGGGGCAGCAATAATTCTGGTATTTCTGTTTAGTTATTTGAGCCGACCGAATCCGATTAAAGCTAAGGAATATCACGAACAGGGAGTGGAAAAGTCTCGCAATCAAGATGCTGCGGGAGCTTTGCAAGCTTTTAATAAGTCAATTCAATTAAATCCTAACAATCCTGAGAGTTTTTATCGCCGGGGTAATGCTAATTATGATTTACAAAAATATCAAGAAGCAATTGCGGATTATTCTCAGGCGATCGCTCTCAATCCTAAATATGTTCAGGCTTATTTTAACCGCGGGCTAACCCGTCACGATTTTAACGACAAGCGCGGGGCGATTGAGGACTACACTCAAGCTTTGAATCTCCAGCCCGACGATTTTGATACCTATTATGAAAGAGGAGTTGCTTATTTAGAGCTGCAAGATTACAAGGCGGCTATTCAGGATTTTACCGAAGTAATTCGGTTGCAGCCAAACCTGGCTAAAGGTTATCATTCGCGGGGGTTGGCTCGCGCTGCGAGTGCAGATTTGCAGGGGGCGATTGGAGATTATACTGAGGCAATTAAACTTGATGCTAAGAATGTTGATGCTTTCTACAGTCGGGGGAGAGCTCGCTTTCACTTAGGAGATTATCAGGGAGCTTTGGCGGATTATTCTCAGGTAATTGCGCTCGATCCCAAGAGTGGAGATGCTTACGCTAATCGTTGCAGCACGCAGTTGAATTTGGGAGCCCATCAAGCGGCAATTGACGATTGCACTCAGGCAATTTCGCTGAGCGATCGGGATGGGGTTCCTTACAACAATCGCTGTATTGCTTATTTAAATTTGAAGGATTATCCGAAAGCAATTGCCGATTGCACTCAAGCGCTGAAAGTGAATCCGAATGATTATAATGCTTTTAACAATCGTGCTTTAGCTCGCAGTGCTGGGGGTGACGCGCAGGGGGCGATCGCAGATTTTACAGCAGCAATTGGGTTCAATCCCAACAATGCTGAAGCTTACGCCAATCGGGCTAAGATTTACCAGCAGTTAAATAATTACAACAGTGCGATCGCCGATTACGTGCAAGCTATTCGGATCAATCCGAATTATGCTGCTGCTTACTACGGTAGAGGCATCGTTCGCCGCTCATTGGGAGACAAAGCAGGAGCGATTAGCGATTTAGAAAAAGCCGGCAAAATGTTTCTCGATCAAGGACTAACTGGCGGTTACAAAGATGCACAATTTGAGATTGAAAAGCTCAAGTAGTCATTAGTCATTAGTCATTATTTCTCGGTGTTATATTTCTTATGTGGTAGATTTTTATCATCTCATATTGCTCCGGGGCTGGTTCACCTTAATCTTTAATACCAACAGAAAATGCAGGTGAATCGGTCCCGGAGCGCTATTAATGCAAGCTATTATCAATCAATTTTCTGGGTTTTGAATTCGTTTAACCAATTCATAAAACGGTTCCCAATTATCCTCAATAGCTATGGGTTCCCAAACAGCCTCAATCGTCGGTCTCAACAGCGATTGTTCGGGATTGTGCCGGAGCAACCTGTCCGCCATTTTGTCCATATCATCCGCCGACAAACTTTGCAAAACGTGATAATAAAACTGCCGCCAAGGTGCTATTAAGTCCGCCGGTTCCGCCTCAGCAAAAATTTGACTAGCATCATCTCGCCAAGTGCGATCGAACTGTCTTCGCAGTTCAAAAAAGAAATCGTGATAGCCTACTTGAGACTCCGCCAGCATTTTAATTGTCACCTTCAACAACTCATCTCCCTCCGCCTCTGGCAAATCATCAAATCCCAATCTATTGAGCATCAACTGCCGATAAGCTGCATTATAATACTCGCCAAACTTTTCCAAAGCAGCATCCATATCAGCTTGAGGAATTGCGGCTGCTAGCGGTTGCTGGAGCTTCTCTAAATTGCTCTTACAAATAAACGGTTGATTGCCGTAACAATAAAGACCGTAATGGTCGAAATAAGCTGCTGTAAATTCCGGCTTGTAAGTTGGGATAAAAGCGAAAGGCCCGTAATCGAAACTTTCTCCAGTAATCGACATATTATCAGTATTCAGCACTGCGTGACAAAATCCTGCCGCCATCCACTGAGCGACTAATTCGGCTACTCGCTTGACTAAATCTGCATAAAATAGCGCATACTTTTCCGGCGGCGAAACACCCGCATTACTTGCTTGTAAATGCAGTTCTGGATAGTAATATTCAATAACAAAATCTAAAAGTTTTTTAGTTAAATCCGGCCTGCGGATATAGTGCAATCTTTCAAAAGTTCCAAACCGGATGTGAGAATGACTGAAACGCACCATTACGGAGGATCGCGTGGGTGATGGTTCGTCGCCCCGCCACAAAGCCTCGCCCGTTTCAACTAAACTAAAACACCTAGATGTCCGAACTCCCAACCGGTGCAAAGCTTCGGCGGCTAAAACTTCGCGAATTCCCCCTTTGAGAGTGAGTCTACCATCAGCGTGCCGCGAGTAGGGCGTGCGGCCAGAACCTTTAGTGCCGAAGTCGTAAAGTCTGCCGTCAGTGCCGCGAACTTGGCCGTACAAAAAGCCTCTACCGTCGCCTAAATTCGGGTTGTATTCGTTGAATTGATAGCCGTGGTAACGGAGTGCGAGAAAGGGACGGACACAGTGAAATTCGCCGAACGCTTCGATGAAATGTTGGTCGGTTACTTGTGCGGGGTCTAAACCCAGTATCGGCAATAATTGGTCGTTGCGGAAGCGGAGAATATGCTGCGGAAAATCGGCCGCAGGGACTTCATCAAAATAGTCGCCGCCGAGGGATTCGATGGCGGGTTCGTAGTTGAGGGAAAGTAAGGGATTTGACATTTTTCTATTATATCTTGAAATTGGCGATCGCTCCCAATTATATACAAGTAAGGTGCGGACTGGATTGGTGTCAACAATTGCCTCAAACCTTTTGTATCTCTCGTTTATAGCCGAGTCTCGATCCTCCTTTCATCCCAGTGCTGTTTCACGATCAAATTTTAGCATAGGTAAAGTTTGCTCGTGAAACATTAATGTCTTCCTCGAATGCGGAAAACTTTTACTGTCAATAAAATTGATAGTTTAATTAACCTTTTTCCTTGCTAATAATGGGCTTTAAGGCGTAATTTGTTTAATTTTAGTGGGATTCATCAGCTAATATACCAATTCCCTATTTAAAATTAGTCAACACCCCGTAAATTGCCCAAATAGCCATCGCCCGCAAATAGTGACTCGCCCGAAAAGTCCCCCCCGCCGTAATCGCTTCCGGCGTCCGAAACTGCAACCCATTCTCATAAATCTGTTTCACTACCGCATCCGTCAATTTAAACGCTTTCTCCTCCATCCCCATCTGTACCAAAAAAGCCGCCAACCCAAAATTAATCCCCGTCCAAACTTCCAAAGGATGAGTTGCATTGGGATTTTCCGGCGAACCGTTCAGCATCACCCCATTCGCCGCACCGAACTCGCCATCGTTGAACTTCAAAAAGCAAGATTCGTACACAGTCTCTAAAGCGCTGACTGCACATTCCGGTGGCACAATATCCGGCAATCCTAACAGTTTCGCGTAAAATTGACCGCACAGTTGGTCGGCCATCACCACTTCGGAATTACTCTCGCTGTCCAAACGGTAATATTGACCGTTCCACAGTTTTTCTTGATAGCTCGGTCTTGCTTGTAGCAGCCAACTGTGATATAATGCTATCTTTGCTTGAGGGTTAGGAATTATCTGCGGTGCTGCATCTTCCAAGATTTCGCCGATCGCGATCGCAGCCTCCAGCGCGGCCAACCACAAACCCCCGCAATACGCACTTATCCCCCGCATTTGCCAGTCATCAAACGTCTGATCCGGTGCTCCAGAATTCTCAGGAATTCCGTCCCCATCCTCATCAAAAGTTTTCAGATAAGCCAAAGCCTCAACAATTGCCGGCCAACACTCTTGGAGAAACTCGCAATCTGTGCCGCCAGTCAACAAGAAATCCCGATATACCTGCAATACAAAATCGCAAGGCAAATCCTTCCACAAATTGCAATCTTGATAGCTAGTATAATTCGTTTTCTCCCAAGGATGTTCGTTAGGAGCACCCAAATCGTGCGGCGTCGCACCGACAGCTTTTCTAATAGCAGATGCTTGATTCCAGCCAATAATTCTCGGCGTATCGTCTCCCGCAGAAATTGCCCTAGCGAAGGCTAAAACCACCGACTTTTCCAAATCCGGCCACAGCATCAACAAAGCAAAAGAACCGTAAAGCCGCACGTCCAAACTTTCGTACCAGCGATAATCAATGCACTCCAAAACCGCAAATTGGCCCTTCGGATCGCGTTCGTCAGCCGCACTCCAAAGAGTACCGCCATCTGTCAGGGCGTATAACTCGTTAAACAGCGCCATTTTAAAAATGTCTGACAAATCTTTCCGTTCTAAAATCGGTTTTTGCCAAGCTTCAATATTTTCGCGCCAAGTATCGGAATGCTTCATTGCAGTGCGAATAATCGGCCAAGCATTTTTGCCGTTGCGGCCGAAGAAATCTGTATAGCGGCGGTAGTACCAAACTCCTGATGCAAACTCAGTAACTGGCAAATCCCAAGCTATAATAAAGGGAATTTTGCGAGTTTTTCCCGGTCGAATAGTAAAGCGAACTGCGATCGCACAAGCCAAATGTTCTCCTGCGGCTGCTGCTGTCTCGTCTTTGTCATCCAACAAGAAACCTTCAGCAGAAAAGTTGCGCCAAATATCGTCGCCATTCCCAGCCGGGTTCCAGCGAGTTTGATAGAATACTTCTACCGCCGGATTAGTAATAGTTGCGATCGCCCATTGTCCATCCCCCTCTTGCGGTTCGTCCTC
Source organism: Microcoleus sp. S28C3 (assembly GCF_036700785.1). NCBI lineage: Bacteria > Bacillati > Cyanobacteriota > Cyanophyceae > Oscillatoriales > Microcoleaceae > Microcoleus > Microcoleus sp. S28C3. The sequence continues at coordinate 25,643 of NZ_JAUBPO010000007.1, forward strand.
AGCAGTCAACCGCGTCATCACGCAACCGATGCGGTGAAAATCTTCCACCAACAAATTCAAATTTCCGGCACTTTCTCCCCACCGGGGTTGATAGTCATAAAATGGACTGCCATCATCTCGCACCATCACTTTCGGTGACTTATTGGCATTAGTAAACCAACCGACAATATTCTCCCAAGTCAGCATGATGCTGAGAGTAATCGGCGCATCTGTAGGATTGTGCGCCACCCATTCAAACATGGCAACTGGGTAACTGCTTTCCTGATAATTGTTCGGCAAAATTGGCGAAAATTGCTCGCAGCTTAATTGAGCCTGAAACACATTTTCGTAAACAAACCAACTGCGCGGATACAAAGCATGATAACTACCCGAGGAATTAGACTCTTCCCCGGTTCTTTCTTCTTCTTCCCTTCTTCCTTCTTCCTTCTTCCTTCTTCCTTCGCAAGGATACCATTTCCAACTAGATAAACTGCCATCGGTAGGCGGTTCAGTGGACAGTGCAAAAGCTTGTTTCTTGCCTTGAGTTTCTTCAAAAACGCTGAACTGACAAGCGGGCAAACTGCGAAAAATGTGCTCGCCGCCGTCAATGTGCCAGAGGTTGAAGTCGCCGCGGGACGATCGCCCGATGCAGCCGGCACCGAACCCGCCCAGAGGCATTCCGTGCCAGGGGCCGTCGTCGAGATTGCTTGCGTAGCGGACTGTATAGGGATTCTCCCAACCGAGGCCGATGGGACGTTTCCAGGCGTGCGGGGGGATGTTTGGATGAGATGTGCGATCGTTCATGATAGGTGTTAGTGGCAAGGGCGATCGGTGCGATTCCGGCACAGCTTTAATAGTATATATAGGACTTACACAAAAAACCCAGTTTCTGATTGAGATTTTAGATTTTAGATTGCAGCAAGGCACTTTATCGGGGCAGAATATCACCTAAGCTTAGATTGACAAACTCCGCAGGTATCGTTTAACATTTAATTAGATGCTAATTTCATGTTATCATTATGATTAACCTTTCAAGAGACATACATTCTCTCACCGATTTTAAACGTAATACGACTGAGTTTGTGCAGCGGCTCAAACAAACAAAACATCCTTTAGTTCTAACTGTCAACGGGAAAGCAGAGTTAGTTATTCAGGATGCTGAATCCTATCAGAAACTTTTAGATGCAGTTGAGTTATTAGAGACTTTAAAGGGAATTAAACTGGGTTTGGCACAAATGGATCGAGGGGAAGGGCAAAAAGCGGAGGATTTTTTCAATCAACTGTTTGATAAGCTAGACAGTTAGCGATGAATCAGAAATATCAAGTCATTATCCAACCCGCAGCGCAAAAAGCGATCGAGGAATCTTATTTTTGGTTGAGTAATCATTCTTCTCAGAAGGCTAGAAATTGGTTAGAAGGCTTGTACAAAGCTATCTTATCGCTAGAAAATATGCCTTCTCGTTGTTCCTTCGCGTTTGAGAATAGTTTTTTTGACGAAGAAATACGACAACTTGTTTACGGCAAGGGACGAAATGCCTATCGGATTCTGTTTACGATTGTTGATGATACAGTTCAGATTATTTTTGTGCGACACGCTGCCCAAAAACCGATGATAGATGAATCAGAATAAACTCCGTCGAAGTGTCGAAACCCTGACTACCCGTGCGTAATTCCTATATTTAGTTTGACACCCCACTTTATCGGGGAAGAATATCATCTAACCGAAGTTGCAAGTTCTTTAGCAGAGGAGAAATAATCGGTTGACCGAGGCGAAATTGTTGCTGGATGTAATCTTGGTCAATCAGTTGGCAAACGGTGATAGTAGGTTGTTTTGGTTTACCGATAAAAGCCACGCCTCCCAATCCGCGATAATCAACGATCCAATATTCGGGAATTCCTAAAAGAGCATACTCTTCAATTTTTCGGGCGTAATCAGTTTCCCAGTTAGTGCTGACTACTTCTACCACCAATTTAATAGATCGCCCCAGCGTAATCACAGGTTCTCTTTCCCAGAGAGGTTCGCTGACAAGGGCGGTTTCATCTAACACGACAATATCGGGACGGCGGGCAGTAGCTGCATCTGAAAATGGACGGATCAAACAAGTGCGCGGAATGAACCAGGGTAGTTTTTCGGCTGCGAGAACGATGCCGATTTGAGTTGCCAGTTTACCGCTGACGGTTTCGTGGGGGCCTGTGGGTTCCTTGTCAACTAATTCTCCGTCAGCGAGCTCGTAGCGGAAGTTGTCACAATATCGATCGAGGAATGTTTCAAAGGTGAGGATTTTTTGCGCAGTGTAAGCCATTGGAAACTAATAGTTTTTTGCTTAAAATCTTATTTTATCAACTAATCAAATCCCAACTCAGAACCTTTTCCCGCGTGAACCAAAGCCAACTTTTCGTAACGCTTAGCGTGTTCCACCAACTCCTCAGCTTCTTCCTCAGAGACATCCCGCAATCGCTTGGCAGGCACTCCCGCAACTAGCGTGTGAGGGGGAACGTCTTTGGTGACAACAGCCCCTGCACCGACGATAGAGCCTGTTCCCACCCTCACTCCATCGAGGACGATCGCCCCAATCCCGATCAGGCAGCCGCGTTCAATGTAAGCTGAGTGAATCACGGCTCGGTGTCCGACTGTCACGAAATCTTCCAAAACGGTTGGTTTTCCCGGATCGCCGTGCAGAATTGCTCCATCTTGGATATTAGTAGTTGAGCCGATCGCAATTCGCTCTATATCCGCCCGCACCACCGCCCCGTACCAGATACTAGCGCCCGCTGCCACCTCTACCCTGCCGATGACAACAGCACCTTCAGCGACAAAAGCCGCTTGAGATAGATCGGGCCTGGGCCAATAGGAAGGAAGTGCAGGCAGAGATTCGTTGAGATTGCTCATTTGTTGGTCGATCGTTATACTTCTAGCAGATTAGCTGGTTGTTGATACGGGATATAATAAAAGTATTTGGCACTTTTGCAGAGAAAATATGCTGGGACGCAAATAAATGATTGAAGTTGCCTTGCAATACCCGATGTTTGGCCCGGAAATTCAGTGTCCCCACTGTCGCCAAACAATTCCGGCTCTAACGCTCACGGATACCTATTTGTGTCCGCGTCACGGGGCATTTGAGGCAGATCCAAAAACTGGGGAACTGGTTCACCTTCAGTCTGGGCGGCACTGGCGCCGCTGGGAGAGTGAATGGTATCGCCAGCACACGCACCCGGACGGGATTCGGTTTGAAATTCACGAAGCGCTCGATCGACTCTATACTCAAGGCTACCGAGCAACTCGCGTGATCGTTGCCCAACGCTATCGGGACTTAATCAGCGCTTATTTGGAACGCAGCACGCCTTGGCGGGGCCAGTCGGAATCGCCCCGGCCGAGACTGTACGGTTTGCCTGTGGATTTTAGCCCCGATCCCCAAGAAGACCCTTGTTGGGAAGTGATTAATTTTGATTTGGAAAAAGAGCCGGGAGTTCCGATTAGATATCCCTATTTTCGGTTGTTTGAATAAGTGAAGGAAGAAGGAAGAAGGAAGAGGGAAGAGGGAAGAAGGCTCTATTGCTTTCGCGCTAAAGATGCGACCGTTTTTAATTCCGAATTACGAATTTACCCTCTAAAATCTAAAATCCCAAGCCTGAATTCCTACTTCCCTTCTAAAATCTAAAATCTAAAATCTAAAATCTAAAATCGAATGCACCACGCCTCGATTCGCACTGCTAACATTCACCGGGCGATCGCCTTTTACGAACAGTTGGGGTTTACTGTGAGCGATCGCTTTACCACAGGTTACACCCTAGCCTGTTGGATGGAAGGTCTTAACGGACGCATCGAACTCATTCAAATCCCGGAACCAAAACCCGGACCGGATGCTTTCGGAGACGAGCATTATGTTGGATATTATCATTTATCTTTCGATTTAACTGAGGCGACAACTGACTTGCCTAGCTGGTTGCAGTCTCTGAAAGAGGGGTTTGAGGAAGCTGCTAAAGACCAACCAAATCAGTTTCAAGCTTTGAAAGTTTTATTAGAACCGACTCAACAGGCGATCGGGCAAAATGTTTACGAAGTAGCTTTTATTGCCGATACTGATGGTTTGCCTTTAGAATTTATCCGGCGGCTTAATTAGTTAATCACTAACGACTATGGATAATCATTCTCTCTCTCAATCGGAAACTGAGAATAGTTATTACTCTTAATCCCTCGTAACGTTCCCTACCAACTTAACAATATTTTTATAAAATATAGTAGATTTTTAACTCAAAATCTACTATATTTTATTTTTTACTATACAATATGAATATCTATTCATACTATCATGTGTTAAAATAAACCCAGGAAAAACCATGCAAAAAGCCAAATCGAGCGATTCCGGCTGCTGTAGTCACGACGACCACCACGAACACAGCCATGAGAATCATAACCACGACCACGACCACGGCCACGACCACGACCACGGTAACGGAGATTTTAACCTCAAGCAAGAATTGATTCCTGTGATATTGGTTGTTGTACTATTTGTCGGCGGTTTAATTTTTGAAGAAAAACTGCACAACACGCCCTATTCTATAGGTGAATATCTAGTTTTCATCCCAGCCTATCTTTTAAGCGGATGGAATGTTTTAACCATTGCGGGTCGCAATATTCTGCGAGGTCGATTTTTTGATGAAAATTTCTTAATGACTGTAGCAACACTGGGCGCTGTAGCCATTCACAAACTCCCTGAAGCAGTCGGGGTGATGTTGTTTTTCAAAATCGGAGAACTTTTTCAAGAATTTGCGATCGGGCGATCGCGTCAATCGATCAAATCGCTTTTAGAAATTCGCCCAGATTATGCCAACCTCAAGGACAACGGCGACATCAAAAAAGTTTCGCCAGAAACCGTAGCCGTCGGCGATATCATCCTTGTCAAACCGGGAGAAAAGATTCCCTTAGACGGTGAAATTATCGACGGCAACTCTCAGATTGACACATCTGCGCTAACTGGAGAATCAGTACCTCGAACCGTGAAAGTTGGAGAAACAGTTTTAGCAGGAACAATTAATCAGACAGGAGTTCTCACCGTCAAAGTTAGCAAACTCTTCGGCGAATCATCAATCTCCCGAATTCTGGAATTAGTAGAAAATGCCAGAAGTAAAAAAGCTGAAACTGAGAAATTTATCACCAAATTTGCCAGTTACTATACGCCTTTTGTAGTATTTGCATCGCTAGCAGTGGCTTTAATTCCGCCTTTGTTCATTTCAGGGGCAACTAATGCCGATCGCTTTTTATGGGTTTACCGCGCCCTTGTCTTGTTAGTTATTTCCTGCCCTTGCGGATTGGTGATTAGCATTCCTCTGGGATACTTTGGGGGAATTGGCGGTGCAGCCAAGCGCGGTATTTTGGTTAAAGGCTCGACTTTTTTAGATACTCTGACAGCAGTCAAGACAGTTGTTTTGGACAAAACAGGAACTCTGACAAAAGGAGTTTTTAAAGTAGCACAAATTGTGCCTCACAATGGTTTTTCCCAAACAGAGTTAATGGCAATAGCGGCTAAAGTAGAATCTCAATCCAATCACCCAGTCGCGAAATCTATTCTGGAAGCTTACGGCGGAAAAATTGATTCATCGGATGTGAAAGACTACGAAGAAATAGCGGGACACGGCATCCGAGCCAAATTAAATAATCAAATTGTGCTGACGGGAAATGACCGTTTGCTGCACCGAGAAAACATTGCTCACGATGTCTGCAATGCTGAAGGTACGATCGTGCATTTAGCGGTAGACAACCGCTACGCTGGGTATATTTTGATTGCTGACGAGCTTAAGGAAGACGCAGTACAGGCTATTCGCGACCTCAAGAAACTGGGTGTTGAGCGAATCGTGATGCTCACAGGAGATAATCAAGCAGTAGCTGATAGTGTTGCGAAAAAGCTCGGTTTAGATTCCTATTTAGCGGAGTTATTACCTGAAGGAAAAGTCGAGGCGATCGAAAAACTTATTAGCCAATCTAGAAAAGGCGATAAAATTGTCTTTGTCGGGGACGGAATTAATGATGCACCCGTTCTTGCTAGAGCTGATGTTGGCATAGCAATGGGGGGTTTGGGCTCCGATGCAGCGATCGAAACTGCCGATGTTGTAATTATGTCAGATGCACCGTCAAAGGTGGCTGAAGCCATCCAAATTGCCCGGAAAACTCACAATATTGTCTGGCAAAATATCCTTTTTGCCATGTTAGTCAAAGGCATATTTATTGCTTTGGGTGCTTTTGGGTTAGCTACCATGTGGGAGGCAGTTTTTGCTGATGTTGGGGTGGCTTTAGCTGCTATTTTCAATGCTACTAGAGTTTTGAAATAGAGTATTCGCAGACAAGGGTGATTTTTGGCGATCGACCTCATCATAGTCGATCGCGCGCACCTCGGTTCAAGCTCAAAATATACACAACTTAATATATACCGCGACTCTGCCGGATTTCGTTCCGACTGATGAAATTCCGCTACCTTTGTGAGATTATGAAAAAAATATGAAAATTATTTAACGGTAAAACCAATGACTGACCCCGAAAACAGACCCAGCCTTCCTGAAGTCCACCGCAGCATCCCCGTTCCCAACAGCAAAGGTTTCTGGCGTACGATGCTGGCTTACGCAGGGCCTGGATATTTGGTTTCAGTGGGTTACATGGACCCCGGAAACTGGGCGACTGATTTAGCGGGGGGAGCAAAGTTTGGCTATACGCTATTAAGCGTGATTTTGCTATCTAATTTGATGGCAATTTTGCTTCAATCACTCTGCGTGCGTTTGGGAGTGGTAACGGGACGTGATTTGGCACAAGCTTGTCGAGATTATTTCAGTCCGCGAGTTAGTTTTTTGCTGTGGATACTTTGTGAAATTGCTATTTCGGCTTGCGATTTAGCTGAACTTGTTGGTAGTGCGATCGGACTGCAATTGCTATTTGGCATACCCTTAGTTTGGGGAGTGTGCATCACTGCGCTAGATGTGATAATGGTGTTATTTTTACAAGGGAAAGGCTTTCGTTATATCGAAGCTTTGGTAATTACGATTATTGCAATTATTGGCGGTTGTTTTATGGCCGAAATATTTTTTGCCAAACCAGATGCCGGAGGAGTTTTACTCGGTTATGTTCCGAAGCTAGAGATTTTGCAAAATCAGGGAATGCTTTATATTGCGGTTGGTATTTTAGGGGCAACTGTGATGCCGCACAATCTTTACTTGCATTCGTCGATCGTGCAAACTCGTGCTTGGCAAGAAACTTCCGAGAAAAAATGGGAAGCAATTAAATTTAGCACAATTGATTCTACCGTAGCGCTGTCAATAGCTTTGTTTATTAATTCAGCAATTCTGATATTGTCTGCTGCAACATTTCACTTTTCGGGCTATCAAGAAGTAGCTGAAATTCAAGATGCTTACAAACTGCTTTCTCCGGTGCTGGGTGTGGGTTCAGCCAGTGCCATTTTTGCCTTTGCTTTATTGGCTTCGGGGCAGAACTCAACCTTGACTGCAACTCTAGCAGGACAGATTGTGATGGAAGGGTTTTTGAATTTTCGTCTGCGGCCTTGGTTGCGGCGGTTGCTGACTCGACTGGTGGCAATTGTACCAGCTTTGATCTCAATTATTCTGTTCGGTGAAGGCAGTACAACTAATTTGCTGGTTTTCAGTCAAGTTATTCTCAGTTTGCAATTACCTTTTGCAGTAATTCCCTTGGTAATGTTTACCTCAAACCGCCACTTAATGGGAGAGTTTGTGAATCCATTTTGGCTCAAAGCAGTAGCTTGGTTAGTGGCTAGTATTATAGTAGGATTAAATAGTTGGCTGCTGTTGCAAACTATTTTCTAGCAATTGCAAATTTCGGAAATTGAGAATTACTATATAAGTTGAATCTCAACTAAGTAAGCACACCTCAAAAACGAAGTAGCTTTTATTATAGACTTGCCCCCGCAGAAGGGAAGTTTTGTCTAACAATTTACACTGCGAACCCTTAGCTAGAAGACTTCGTTGTCTCAAAAGGCTGTCGAAAGTCTTTTCCAACAATAAATCGCGTTGAATTTAGAGGATAAGTCTTCACATAAACCAGACAACCGGTTGCCGACGACGGACTATAGGGAGAATTGGGTGAATACCGCAGCCAACTACCAGTTGGGTAATCTCCTAACTCATCACTCCAAGCGCCTTCGATGACAAAGATTTCTTTCACCTCAGATTCAACTACGTTCGACAAGGCTGTGCCAGGTTGCCAGCGTTCCACCCAAACTTTTTCAGGAAAACCCTCTTGCTCGTAAAGGGGCTTTACTTCAATTTGGGGAATAGCACTGGGCTGCCAGGACAACTCGTAAATATTCGTTTTCACGTGCTGGCGAGTGGTTCCACCATGTTGCCGTAATTTAACAAATGTCAGGCAACCTTCATCGCTATAAGGACGATGGATAAACCCTTCGGGATTGAGCATATAAGATCCTGGAGGATACACACCGGTTTCATCAGCGAAGTTACCCTGGAGTACCAAAATTTCTTCTCCACCCGGGTGCCCGTGTAGCGGGAAAAAGCCACCGGGATCGAAGCGAGTCAGCATGGTGACGGGATGATCTTGAACGTTATCGTCGGACTCAAAGCCACCAAACCAGATTCCACTAAACGTGGTCTGATGCCAGGTTAACGATGACTGCAAGACTGCGGCTCGACTCGATACGTCGTTGTGAATTGGTTGAGGTTGCCACTGAAGTTGAGAAGACATGATTCTTAAAATTTAATATGAATTTAAGATTGATTTAAGACTAACTCCAGATTGTTAAGTACGTCAACCTAATTAAACGTAAAATGCGAGATATGTTAGATCCCCGACTTTTTTAAGAAGTCAGAGTTTTACTAACACCAGTCAGGAAGGCTAAAGGTTGATTGTCTTTCGTCGCAATGACTGTATAGCTCTGGTGAGGGGTACGATCGCTTGCTCCTTCTTCCTTTTTCCTCCTGCTATAACTAATAACTAAAAAACAAAACCCGCCGGCGCGGGTTTTATCTTAAAGCTAATTTTGAATGACTGCCAATTTGAACTATTTCTTGACAGGAACAAGCTCGTTAGCAACAACCGGACGGGCAGACGAAGCGGTAGTTTGCAAAAGTGCGATCGCCTGCGCGTAGCAAGGATCGTCCTTAGTCGCCACCAACGTCGGTTTGTTAGCTAATTTCAGCTTTTGTTCGTCGGTTACTTCGACCTTAACATCGGGAGTAACCCCCTTGTGGCTGATATCCGTACCGTTGGGAGTATAGTAGTGAGCGATCGTCACCGCCAATCCCGAACCGTCAGCCAAAGAATGCACCGACTGCACCAAAGCTTTGCCAAAAGTTTGGCCGCCCATCACAGTTGCGCGCTTGTTGTCCTTCAGAGCACCGGCCAAAATCTCGCTAGCGCTGGCCGAGTTATCGTCCACGAGCACCACCAAAGGCTTGTCAGTGATTGCAGTGCGGTTTGCCCGCATTTCCTGAGAATCGCCCGCGCGATCGACTGTACGGACGATCGCCCCGGTATCCATCCACATCCGAGCTATATCAATGCTGACTCGCAGCAAGCCGCCGGGATTGCCCCGCAAATCCAACACAAAAGCGTCAGCTTTCTGATCCGAGAGCTTTTTAATCGCCGCCTGCATTTGTTCGCCCGCGTGGGAGCTAAACTCTTGCAAGCGGATGTAACCGACATTCTTACCGCCTTCATTCTTGAGGCTGTAGCGAACCGCTGCTACCTCAATTCTCGCCCTAGTCAGAGTGATATCAAACTCGCTTTTGCCCTCACGAGCAATCCGCAGCGTGACTTTCGTGCCTTCAGCGCCCCGAATTACTTGAGCCGCATCCGAGACAGTCATGCCTTTGGTAGCTTTACCGTCAATCACCAAAATCGTATCGCCCGCTTGAATCCCTGCCTTCAGGGCCGGGGAATTTTCCATCGGCTCGACTACCCTAATCGCTTTCGTTTTCTCGTCTTCTTCCAGCCTCATCCCCACTCCTGTCAGTTCCCCGGAGGTTTGATTCGTCAGCGATTCGTACTGCTTCGGGTCCATGAAGCGCGTGTAGGGGTCGTTTAATTTCTCTAGGGCTTTGCGGAGGGCGGTGTAAGCAGCTTCGCGAGAAGTATAATTTTTGCTCAGCAAGTCTTGGCGAGTTACTTGCCAGTCAGTCTTGTTAAAGCTGCCATCAACATACTCTCGGTTCACAATTTGCCAAGCTTCGTCTAAGACAGCTTTGGGGCTATCTTGAAGCTCGGCGCGGACTGATTGACTCAGGCCGGGAACGAGTAAAGATATCGAAGCGGTTGTTGCCATCGCCCCACTGAACAGGGCTGCCTGTAACTTAGAAAAGCGTCTGCGGGCTTGATTCATTGAATTTGGCTCAATTCGATTTTAGATTTTTGATGTGAGATTTTATATTGCTAAAAAATCTCACACTACTACTTAAACTATTGTGTGGAGGCTCCACGATCCCTTTCGACAGTTTAACGAGATTCTTAGTCGATCGCCAACCAATTACTACTCTCTTTTAATAAACTTAATTTAAAACTTGGATTTAAATGTGCCGTGGAAGCTAAAATCGAACAATTTTCGCGTAAGTGGTTGAGCCTGCTCGTTAATGGAGTTATTGGTCTAGCAGCGCTGGCGGGGGTCGTTGCCATGCAGTCGAGCGGGGAGTTGGGCGGAATGCCCTCTGTTGGCGTTCAGGGGCAAAAGCCGCTGTCTGCAATTTCTGCTGCCAGTTTCAAGCAAGCTGCACAGCAAGAAGCGCAGCAAGAAGCTCTGCGGCTGAAAATGCTAAAAACTATCCCTAGTTTTGGGTTTGACAATTTAATTGCAGATTGGACATTTCTCAAATTTTTGCAGTATTTTGGCGACGACGAAGCGCGAGATGTAACGGGCTACAATCTCAGCCAAGATTATTTTGACATAGTTACGCAGCGCGACCCGCGGTGGGCTGACATCTACTTGTTTCTTTCCACAGCTATTTCTTTTTATCAGGGAAAGCCTGAAACTGCTGTTAATTTTATAGAGCGCGGTACTAGGGCCCTTGCCCTTTCGCCGCAAATTCATTCCCAATCGTGGATAGTGTGGCGAACTAAAGGTCTTGATGAGTTGCTGCTATTGGGGGATATTCCTGAGTCAATTAACTCTCACGAAATGGCCGCTGAGTGGGCGGAAAAAACCCCGGAAGGGTCGAAATTGGCGCCGATGTTTCGAGCAACTGCTGAGTATTTGCGCAGAGATCCCGATAGCGTGCCGGTGCGGTTTACTGCTTGGAGTACGGTTTATGCTCAAACAACTGATAAGTTGGTGCGTCAAAGGGCGAAAGAAGCTCTTGTCAAGTTGGGAGCTCAGGTAAAAAAAGATCGGAATGGAAAGGAGAGTTTTATTTTGCCGCCTCGAAAGTAAGCAGAAGGAAGAAGGAAGAAGGAAGAAGGAAGAAGGAAAATGCAGGCACAGTCATAGTTTCAACTATCAAGAATGTCCTAACCGTCAAGACTGTTGACTGTAATTCTCCAATCTAAAATCTAAAATCAGCTTGAGTTAGTTCGCGCCATTCACCGGGTTTGAGGCCTTCGAGACGCAAATGCCCGATCGCACATCTGACTAGCCGCAGCGTCGGAAACCCTACTGCTGCGGTCATCCGGCGCACTTGGCGGTTGCGGCCTTCTGTCAGGGTCATTTCCAGCCAAGCTGTCGGTATGTTTTTGCGAAATCGAATCGGCGGTTCGCGGGGCGGCAAAGGTGGTTCTTCTAACAATAATTGCACTTTTGCCGATCGAGTCCGATAATCTTGAATTGTGACACCTGTCTGCAAAGCTGCGATCGCACTTGCATCGGGAATTCGTTCAACTTGCACCCAGTAAGTGCGGGGATGAGCGAATTTCGGGTCACTGAGGCGGTGCTGCATTTGTCCGTCATCGGTTAGCAGCAACAAACCTTCACTATCGCGATCGAGCCTTCCTACTGCATAAATGTTAGGAATAGGAATATAGTCTTTGAGAGTGCTGCGTTTATTTTCGTTGGAGTTGTCAGTGAATTGAGTTAAAACATCATAAGGTTTGTAAAATAGAATGTAGCGATAGGGCATAAGCAATTAACAAAAATGTACTAATCTCAATAATCCTGTAAGGGCGGGTTTCACCGACAATAATTGCCTAAAACCCACAATCTCCAAAGCCCGCCCCCACGAACACGGCAATATGAATAAACCTACACCTAATTTTACCATGCCCGAAGCCACACACCGCGTTTGCATCGTCTTAGGAACTCGCCCGGAAGCGATTAAACTAGCCCCAGTAATTCAACGGTTCAAAAGTTCGCCAACCTTTGACACCCAAGTAATTTTAACCGGTCAGCACCGAGAAATGGTCGAGCAAGTAATGCGAATGTTCGATCTAAAAGCCGATCGGGATTTAGCAATTATGCAGCACCAGCAAACCTTGACGGATATTACTTCCCGGAGTTTGCAGGGTTTGGAAGCTTTGTTTAAAGAATTGCAGCCCGAAATCGTCTTAGTTCAGGGCGATACAACGACTGCGTTTGCCGCTGCTTTGGCTGCATTTTACCATAAAATACCCGTAGGTCACGTAGAAGCCGGATTGCGGACAGACGACGTGTTCAATCCTTACCCCGAAGAGGCTAACCGACGGTTAATTTCTCAGCTCACACGGCTGCATTTTGCCCCGACAGCGCTGGCCCAAGAGAATTTAGGGCGATCGGGCGTTTTGGGAGAAATTCACCGTACAGGCAACACAGTAATCGATGCTTTGCTTGCAGTAGCCAAACGCGAACCAGAATGCAAAATTCCTAATTTAGATTGGAGCAAATATCGCACTATCTTAGCAACAGTTCACCGCCGGGAAAATTGGGGAGAACCTTTAGCAGGAATTGCTCAGGCATTTCTCCAAATCTTAGATAATTTTCACGATACGGCCTTGCTCTTACCTCTACACCGAAATCCGACAGTTCGAGAACCTTTGCAAGCTCTTTTGGGCGACCATCCGAGAGTATTTTTAACTGAACCTTTAGATTACGCAGAATTAGTAGGAGCGATGCAGAGATGTCATTTAATCCTCACAGATTCCGGCGGCTTGCAAGAAGAAGCACCTAGTTTGGGCAAGCCAGTTTTAGTATTACGAGAAACCACGGAAAGACCTGAGGCAATTTCTGGGGGGACGGCTAAACTTGTCGGTACGAATTGTGATACAATTTTCACAGCAGCGGCAGAATTGCTCAGCAATTCCGCAGCTTACAACGCAATGGCAATGGCAATTAATCCCTTTGGGGACGGTTTGGCAGCGTCGCGGATTTTGAAAATTGTAGCAGAGTATTTTAGTCAGAAGACAGTTGACAATTGACGGTTGACGGTGAGGCGAAAAACTGCAAACCGATTCTCAAATATTTATTGGCTGAGTCCGATCTATGGGAATCTCAATCACAAACTTCGTGCCTTCGCCCAGGGTGGAATCACACCACAGTTTTCCTCCATGCTTTTCCTTCACCACCTGATAGCTAATGGATAAGCCTAATCCTGTCCCCTTTCCTACGGGTTTAGTCGTGAAGAAGGGATCGAATAGGCGCGATCGCGCTTTCTCTGGAATGCCAGTACCGTTATCGGCGATCGCAATCTGCACCCACTCTTGTTCTGTTTTGGTAGTCATAATCCAAATCCGATTCGGTTGGTCAGCAATATCCTGAAAACTACGTCCTTCATTGCTATCTTCCAAAGCATCGATCGCATTTGATAGCAAGTTCATAAACACCTGATTAAGTTGACCTGCATAGCATTCTACCAACGGTAACTCGCCATATTCTCTTACTACTTCAATGGTTGGGCGTTCTGGCTGGGCTTGAAGGCGATGTTCTAAAATCATCAAGGTGTTATCAATGCCTTCATGGATATCGACAGCCTTGAATTCCGAGTGATCCAGACGAGAAAAGCTACGCAACGAAACCACAATGTCCCGAATGCGACTGGTGCCCATTTTCATCGACTTAAGAATCTTAGTGAGATCCTCTTGTAGGAAATTTAGATCCACATCGTCTAGGTCATCTTGAAGTGATGGGGACGGGTTGGGATAGTGCTTTTGATAGGCATCTAGTAATCGCAGTAAGTCATGGATGTGATCGTTGAGATAAGACAGGTTGCCGTAGATAAAGCTGACCGGGTTGTTGATTTCGTGCGCTATCCCTGCCACCATTTGCCCCAGTGCCGACATTTTTTCGTTATGCACCATCTGACTCTGGGTGCGGTGCAGTTCTTCAAGGGTACTCTCTAGTTGTTGCAACTGTTGGTTCAGTTGCCGATCGCGAGCCATAAGTTGCTCTGCCATACTTTTAAATCCCTGAGCTAAAAGCCCCACTTCATCCTGACTATCAACCGGAATACCAATGGCTAAATTGCCTCTGGCCAATTCCTGGGTTGCCTTAGTCAGTCTTTGAATGCGAAGGCTCAGAGCTTGGGTCAGACGCAAACCTCCGATCATCACGACTGCGATCAGGACACTTCCTAATAGACCAAAGCCACCCACCACAAACCATAAATACTGTTCTGCTTCGTCTATTTCCTTAGCAGACTTGAGTACAGCAATTTGGAGAGTTGCCCCATCAAAACTTTGTAATTCGATTGTTGCGATCAGGTATTCTTCACCAGCAATCCTGATTTTGGTGGGCAACCCGTCTGGCTGTCGAAATTGCCAAGGTCGATCGCGCAGAAGTGGCAAAGTAGTTGCCGTCACCCTCTCGCCCTCAAAAGCCACCAAATTTATGGATGTGTCGCCACGAATTGACTTTAGCGCTGTGTCGTCGATGGCTACTCCCACAGCCAAGCCACCTAGCACTTTTTCAAATGATTTGATCGAGATGGAGGCAATCATCGAAGATGGAGCCCCGTTTTCTGCCAGGAGAATGCCTGATAACTCTAGTCCAATGCGGGCGGCACGGTTGACAGAGGCATCCTGCAATTTCGCCTGCCTTATTGCTCCCAACTGTGAAGACACTAAGACTTGACCATCAGTGTCAACTATTCTGATCAAATCCAGTTTTAAACCAGCTTGGATTGGTAATACAGTTCGCAGTAATAAAGCGCGATCGCCCTCAGCTACTGCTCTGATGACATCATTATCCTCACTCACGGAACGGGTTTTCACACTCAGTGATTCTTGCCTTTGCTTGAGAGTTTCCCGCAGCATACTAGCCAGATCCACCATCTCATTTCGTGCCATCTGTTCTAAATTGTTTCTCGCAAAATAACCAAAACCCAAGGTTCCGAGAGTCCATAGACTCAGAAATGCCAACAACAGAGGCGATAACAACTTGGCGGAAACGGGTAACCGCCGGTATCTCGATCGGATGGCCACAGCTCTTAATTCTTGGCGGATTGGGTCACGGAAATAAAGCCAGACTGCTCCATCGCGTTGATTCCTGGCGGACTAGAGATGTATTGAAGTAGCGCTTGGGTAGCCTCTGAAGGTTTTTTGTGCCAGAGAATTGAAATTGTCCGAACCATCGGATACTTGCCCGCTTTGACATTTTCTCGTGTTGGTTCAACCCCGTCGAGGCTGAGGCGGTTGACAGGTAGTTTATCGGAAATGGCGTGAGCCAGGGAAAAGGTACCGATGCTGTAAGGAGTGCTTTGAATTGCCTCGATCAATTCCCCTTCTTTCCGAAATACTACTGCTTCTAATGAATTTTTTAAATCTGCTCCTAGGTAATATTTCCGCAAGAGTCGCTTGGCAGATTCATCTTCTGGGCGATCGAGCAGCACAATTTTAGCATCGGTTCCTCCGAGTTCCTTCCAGTTGGTGATAGTGCCGCTATAAATGCCTTTGATGTCTTCAGTAGTGAGGTTTTTCACCCCTGTGACGCTGGAATGAGTGGCCACTAAAAGGGCATCATGGGCAACATCACGAGACTCTAAAGTGCCATCATTTTCTTCTGGCTTTAATGTTCTTGATATTGCACCTACATCCACTAATGTCTGTTTAACCCCATCAATTATATTTTCGGACTGCCCTGGTTCTAGGTTGGTAATTTTGACGTTTTTTGCGCTAGCTTCGTAGTTGGTTTGCAGCACCTTCATCAGACCCAACGTGCTGCTTGACGCCCCAACTTTAATCGAGGTTTGGGTTTGTGTTGCCGCAGTCGTGGGCGCTGTTGTCGTGGTGGCACTGCTGGTCGTCGTACTGCAACTGGGCAGCCCGAGGAGGACGATCGCACTTAAAGCTACCGTAACTAAATTCGGTTTCATTTAACAATTCCTATGCTATTAAAAAAAATGATCGGGGTAGTAGAAACTCAAGTTTTTGATGATTTTATAGTGAACCGAACTCGAGCATTTTTTTAGGTTGGTATAAAAAAAAGGAGTTGATATTTCACGGTTGATTTCACCTTACTAAATCTTATGCTAAGTAATTAAAATTTGCAATGAGTCATCGCAACCTTTTGTCATGCTGTTTGATAGGATTAGCGATCGCATCCTAATTATTATAGATGCGATCGCAGACAATGCAGCCTGACTGATTAGAAAATACTGTTACAGGTCAATCTGGAAACTGTTATCCTGACAAATTTATCTTAATTGCAAGTTACAGATAAGTGTTTGTTGTTGAGCTTGGTAGATCGATTTGCGATCGATCTAAAACGACGAAAATCAGAAATCATTTGATTTAGAGGGACTTAGACAAAAATTGAGGCGAAAAAGGCTTCAAACCTAGATGGATTGGATCGAGACTTTCAGATCGAATAGGCATAAATCTAGTATTTACAGGGGTTTCAGCCATTGTTAAGTCATCGACCTCTTTCCTTTGCGAGTGCAAACCAGAGGTTTTAAACCCCTAGAGGGGCCTTAAAATGTCTAAGTCCCATTAGGTGAATTTCGGTGCTGTAACTGAGAATGTTTGCCTTGCCAGTTATAATATCTTTTTAAGGAGAGGGAACTTGTGGCTGAAAATTGCTGCTGCCTTTATAACCGGATAAAATAGCAAGTTTTTCCAAAGATTGCCGGCCCGTGTAATATTTACCCCGAATTTCCCAAGTGGGATAAGCTTTAATATTAGCAGCTTTGCACAAATCCGGTTGAGCATCTTTGCCTCTGGGATCGCACTCAATGTAAGTAATGGCGGTAAATGCTTCTTTGCCGAAAAGTTCTTGTTGCGTGTGACAGTGAGGACACCAGTAAGCACCGTACATTCTAGCTTTGATGGTCTGCAAATGGGTTGCTAAACCTATTTGATCGGGTACGGATTCGCTGCGAATAGGTGGTGCTTCTTGTTCAGTAACAGGCGGTGCGAAAGGGGGAGGAGGAGGGAGGGTTTGTGCTAATTTAGGAGTGGATTTGTTGCTGAAACTGAACTGTGCAATTCCTCCGTCTGCTTTGGTACTGACGAAAATCCCCAAAGTCAGGAAAATGCCGATCGCACAAAAGTTGAATTTGCTTACTCTCATCTTGGATTTCATCTGGGATTTACTAGGATTTCGCGAGCTTGATTCATAGCCTCTACAGCATTGTTTACCACAAAGATGTTAAATTGTGCTAAACCTTTAAAAAAAAGTTGACTTTCGGCGCTGTGATTTAACAATATAACTTGTTTGTTAGCTTTTAGAGCGAGGGCTATTTCCGAAGCCGTGCCCGTGCCCGTACCGCAAGCAATTATTACATCTGAAGAAAGAATGTTAATATTATTTCTGGCGTTTCCCATATCGGTGACGATCGCAATATCTACAGCTTCAGAAATGCCGCGAGTGTCATTCCCCGGAAGGATGCCGACAGTTAAACCGTTAGCTGATTTTGCTCCTTTGTTGGCTGCATCCATGACGCCGACATTTCTACCGCCAGTTAGCAATATCCATCCTGCTTCGGCGATGAATTGTCCGAGTTGATAGGCGTTTTCTAAGTCGGTTGCTGTGGCACTATCGCCCGGGCCCATGATGCCGATGATGATTTTTTTCATAGTTTTGGGGTGAATATGGTGTTATTAATACTTGCTAGCTTTTTTGCACACTATCTACGAATGTATGTTATCATAAAGATAGTGGCTTCCTAAAAACAGCTTTTGACATAACTAACTTTCTGAAGCTTCCTAGTATTTTTACTATGAAAGAGCAAACATTTAAACTAGATGAATCTCAGATAAAATTTTTAGAACTCTGTCAAAACTATGGATTTAAAGATCCTAGTGAATTGGTTAGGATAGCGATTCAACGGTTGGAATTAGCGTTAGAAACCGAGCAGTTGCAAGAATCTGCGATGCTCTATGCGGAAGTCTATGCAGAAGAGACAGAGTTACAGGAATTGGCGGAATTAGGTTTAGAAGAATGGCCGAAGGAATAAAACTGAAACGGGGGCTAATTATTGAAGTCAATCTTGACCCTACTAGGGGTTCTGAAACTGGAAAAATTAGACCTTGCATTATTGTGACTAACAATACTTATAATGAGAGAGTTCCCATAATTCAGGTGGTTCCAATTACTGCTTGGAGTGAAAAGAAAGCCAAGATTAGAAGTAATGTGGAGATTGAACCTTCAGAAGCAAATGGATTAACAAAAAAATCTCTTGCAGATTGTTTGCAAACGCGCCCTATAGATTATTTTTCTCGCTTGATGGATATCCGAGGTGAAGTTGAGCCAGAGGTTTTACTAAAAATCGATCGAGCTCTCAGAGTCGTGTTTGCTTTGTAATTTTCAAGCCTTTTAAAGAAAGAATTATGGGCTATCGCCTGTATAAATCTGGCGCAGAAATGGCGATCGCTCTTCCCAATTTCTTATTAAAAAATTACTGGTTGTGAGACTTGACAAAAGATGGCAAAATCTGCCATATTAAAAATAACGAGTTAAATGAGGTAAGTAATACCCGTGACAAGCATGAATATTTCTCTACCTGACTCAATGCGAACTTATATAGAAGAACAGGTAGCTCAAGGTGGTTATAGTACAGCTAGCGAGTATTTCCGTGAGTTAATTCGCCAAGACCAAAAACGCAAAGCTTCAGAACGTTTGGAAGCGATGTTATTAGAGGGTTTGGAATCGGGAAATCCTACGGCGATGACGGAGGAAGATTGGATGGAGATTCGTCAAGCTGTGCGATCGCGTATTTCCCAGAATCAGGGGTTGCAGGGAGAAAAATGACCTCGCTCCAAAAACGTCCGCAAGTTATCCGTGATTTGATTGAATTAGCTACTTACATTGCGGAAGATAATATGGATGCTTCCGATCGCTTTCTTGTCGCGACCGAAGAAACATTTAAACAATTGGCCCAAACGCCAAAAATGGGAAAACTCTGTCAATTTTCTCATCCTAATTTAATCGATGTGCGACAACAAGCTATTAAAGGTTTTAGAAGATATCTGATTTTCTACCGTCTTATAGATTCAGGGGTGGAAATTTTGCGCGTGATTCACGGGGCACGGGACATCGAAGATATTTTTGATAATGTTGATGAGAATGAATAAATCTTTACTCTTGAGTCGGGAAGTTGAAGAGCGATCGCCCTTCTGAATTATTAGAAAGGGCGATCGCTCTTGTTAAAGATAAAACGGGTCGAGCGAGTTTCTGACGGTTCCTAAAGTGTCCAGATTGAACTTTCTTTCAAACCATTTCGCGCTTTCCAGTAAGCTTGAAGTGGACTGCTCGTGCGCTTTTGTACATCTGCAACGCTAGAGCCATTACCTACAGAACCAGAGACATTTTGCACTGCTAAATGTAAGTGTCCAAAACCGCCATTATCAGCCTTAGCTAAAGGAGTTTGACCAGCAAAAACTTTATCCCCAACCTGAACAGTTGGTTTTTGCATATGTCCGTACCACCATCTTCTGCCTACTTCCTTACCGTTGGCATCAACTTCATCAATGTTTACCCACCAACCATTGTCTGTTTCTTTTATACCGTCTCCATTTCTGTCTAAGTACTCGTGGTAGGAACGATTTACTATTCCATCTACCGCTGCTCGAACCGTATCGTTGCTTGATGCCGCAATATCCATTCCTGAATGATAACCCACCCCCAAAGCTAAATAACTATTGTCAAAAGGATAACCAGTATTCACAACTTTTGGACTACCAAAGATAGAGGTTGAAAGGTCTTTGTAGATTTTCAGAACATCACTTGGCATATCTGTTTGCCATTTATCACCACCAGGGAAATTGCCATAATCAGGGCCATACTGTGCGCTTTCCCCGCCAATTCGATCCCATTTCTCGTCAATAGTTTTCTGCGCCCAACCTTTTTCGCCCTTTGTGTTAGCTGGCTTACTTAGGAAATTGTCCAAGACGGTTTCAATGCTAGGATAGTAATTCCCTGAAGAAACTGGTGGCGGTACCTCATTCCAAGAAAGGTCGAAGTTAGCGCTTGAATCTCGATCGTAGAAAAGAGCAACTACACGATACTTACCGCTCTCTTTGAATTTGAATTCGTACTCTTTAGGAGCGCTGTAATACTCTTGCCACCAAGGGCGAGTATCTGGATTAATCGATGTATCTGTGATAGGAGTGATTAATTCCCACGCATCAGGCTTGTCAAGGGGTCGGGCAAATAACCGGAATCCGTCATCACCTCTGGCACTGAATTTGTAGGTTTTATTAGCCTCAAAGTCCGTGTCGGTGTAGGCCTTGATTACGAAGTTGTCAGCGTGTGAAGTAGAAATTCCAGGAGGGGAACCTTTCCCAAAATCAAATTTTAGTCCTTTGTTGCTGTTAGAACCTAAATCGAAAGCACTAAGGAATTTCGATTGAGGTGTTGCCTCACTTAGCTTTCCAGGTGGTTTTAACTCACTGCCTCGATCCCAATCGTAAACCTCTGCTTTCCAATTTTTTGAAGTATCAACGTAAGTGCTAGGAATTGGTGCAGGAGAAGACACAGACTTAACGAAAGACTCGAAAGCCTTAACCCCTCCAAAATCGACAGTAGCCACCTTGCTACCATTCCAAAGCATAGAACCCTTTTCAAACACCTGCGTGATAACGCCGCTAATCTGTTCAACCTGATTTTGAAGTGGTTTACCCAGGCGGCTCTCACCGCCAATTTTGAGATATTCTTTGCCAATCTCTCCCACTATCTGAAATGGATTTGACACAGGAGGCGATGGCGGATTCTGAGTTTGTTTCTCTGGCAGATTTACCTCTACATATGGCTCACTACCATTAGCATTGGGGTAAAAATTCATTTTCAAGGTGTATGAATCTACCTTAGAGAGACTACCCTTATCAACAGTCACTGTGTAAGTACCTGCTGGCAATTGACCCCCTGGTAGTGTATTTGCATTAGCAGGTTGAGAACCCACAGATTGTAAATAAACACCATTATTACCCGTCAGGGTTGCACTGCCTATGTTGAGTGTTCCGAATTGCAAAGGAGTCGGTTGATTCACGGTAAAAGTGTAGACATCTGATGGATTAGAATCATCTAGCCAACCTTGATAAAATGTCCGCCCGGATGTGTTTACCTGATTCCAATTTTGCGTCGCCCTTTCCATTGGCGTTACTTTCCCTTCTCCATCCCAAGTTGTAGGCGTGATAAACGGTGAAGGCGTGTAACTTTGCGGCTTTGTATCCTTCGCCACTTGCACAGCTTTATTCAAATTCACCACCCCAAAACCCGTTTCTTCATCCCATCCGGGCTCCTTCAAATCGATCGCACTTCCGGTCAAAACGTCAATCACTTGAGTAGGATTCAAATCAGGATTACTCTCCCAAACTTTAGACGCCATCCCCGCCGCAATCGCCGCCGCAACAGAAGTCCCCGCCATCGTGCCTAAATCATCACCAACAGTCGATAAAGTCGGATTTTCGATCGAACCTCCGGGCACTAAAATATCCAAACCATAGCCATAGCTGGAATAATCCGATCGCCCAAAGCCATCAGATGAACCAACCGTCAGAATATTCTCAAACTCCTGGGAAGATTGACCCAAAACTGACATCACACCGCCGTCATTACCAGCCGCTACAACTAACAGCACTCCATTCTGACGCGCATTTTCTAAAGCAGCACGTTCTCTGGGTGTAAATTCGTAACGAGTGGTAATGCTGCCATCAGCATTTTTCTGAGTTAAATCGAGGGGAAGAAGTGCGATCGCATTCTTCTTCTTTTGTGCTTTCGCCTCACCCACAAAATCAGTTAAAGCTAAATCCCATTCCCCAGAACCAATTGCCCGACTTAGATAAACATTCGCTTTATCGTTGTAGCCATCAATGCCTTTGTCGTTGCCTTGAATTGCACTAACTAAACCCCAGCTAAATGTGCCGTGTTCGTTACCAGTGCCAGCAGTAAACAAAGGATTGCTGTCTTTGTCAATGCGATCGCGCCCCATAGTCACTTTAGAGTAATCCAAATCGGGATTGTTCGGCGCAAACCCAGTATCGATGATGCCAATAAAGGCGCGATTTTCTGGCGGCGAACTAATCGGTACATCGGGTTCAACAGGTGGTTCGGAGTCGATCGGCTGCGACATATCGTCGATCGGCTCAAGTCCAACTAGAGGCGGTTCCGGGGCGATCGTAGGCGGTTGCACGGGTGGTGTTGGAGGGGTCGGCAGCGTTGCTACAGGTGGCGTTGTCGCAACAGGCGGCGTTGCCACAGGTGGCGTTACCACAGGCGGCGTTGTCTCAATCGGTGGCGCTACAGCAACAGGTGATTTTGTCTCCACAGGAGGCGCGACAGCAACCGGCGGTTTTGTCTCCACAGGAGGCGTTGTTTCCACAGGAGGCGCGACAGCAACCGGCGGTTTTGTCTCCACAGGAGGCGTTGTCTCCACAGGAGGCGTTGTCTCCACAGGCGGTTTTGTCTCCACAGGAGGCGTTGTCTCCACAGGAGGCGTGACAGCAACCGGCGGTTTTGGATCAATCGGTGGCGTTTCCACAGGAGGCGCGACAGCAACCGGCTGCTTTGATTTGACATAATCGATCAATTTATTGCCGCCATCAAGTTTAGTCCAATCCTTACTTGGATCGATCACTTTGTCGATCGACACTGCTTTGCCCGTCGCACCTGTTAAATTGAAAACCAAATCGTTGTAATCTTTATCTGAACCCTGATCGACGCGCTGATCTTCCATTGCAAATGCCTTGCCGTTGCCAGTTACATCTGCTACTTGACCGTACAACCAAGCATCATCTGGATTAGTGCTAGATAATGACAACAGCGGGCGTTTGTCACCGCCGGCACCGGGATTCTTAAACACATCTTGCACAGTACCATTTGGCACCAGCATCACCGCAAAAGCCTCTCCCGGTTGCATCGGAAATGTTTTCGCGGCGCTGTACTGCCCTTCGTTATAATTTCCCTCTCCTAAACGGCCGTTAAATAGCGGATTGGCACCTTCTGTGGGGTCAGAAATTACTACGTGACCAAAGGTAGAATTGGTCAGGGATCGTCTTGCTGCTTCTTTGATAAATTCCTGAGAACCAGGGGTAAATTTCTCCATTCCCAGCACGCTGAAAATGGCAACTTCACCTTGATAATTGCCGCCGTCATGCAACCAGTCAAAGCCAACTTGTCCCGTGGAATCTGTAGCGAAAAAGCCGGAGTCAACCCCTAAACCTGTCAGCGGGTCAACTTTGCCATCTGGGGTTAAACTAACTTGATAATTTGTATCGCCCGAAGGTGCAAAAATTTTGAGTGCATAATTGGTTGCGCCCAAATTATCGATGCTAAAAGTTCCCGAATTTGTGCCGTTGGTTTCGATGTCTTTGACGACTTTTCCCTGGCTGTCGAGGAGTTGCATCCCGACAATGGAACTAAATCCTTCAGCCGTAACTCGAAAGCTGCCTGTATTCAGCCGATTAAAACGATAGGTGTCTGTGGGGTCAGTTTTACCTGCGAAGTCGATGGAGAAATAATTGTCGTTCAGATTGCCGATCGATATATTAGACATGATGCACCTTGATTGATAAATTTCTATGGAAAAAATCAGCCGACACAGCCAAGCAATTGCCGCAAACCCGCGCAACGACACGCGAATTCAACTTAATTAGCAAAAGGTTATAAAATCGTTAAACTCGCTTAACTTTCCGCCACTATGTATCTATCAGAAGTGCGCCGGAGTTTTTATGCGTTTTGTAATGAAACTTTACACTCAGTGTTTAATAACGAGTAGGAAATGGCACCGTTTGACATTTATTTTCTTCCGGTGAAAGTGTTGCCTGTAACCAATTTCCCTAGCTGCTGACAAAAAGACGTAGTTTTTTATACTCCAATAATTCAGCATAATTTCGTCTAATACACAAAAATAATATCAGTTTTTATAAGCCAGCGCATCAGTAATATCTCCGAAAAGTTTAATCCAATTGGATTAATAACTAAGTATATTTATGTATAATAATCCTGAAAAAGGGAGAAGAAGCGATCGCACATCCCTTTTTCAGGATCGTGCAGCCGTTGGAGACTTCGATACAAAGCAAAGAGACACAGGTTTTCAGGCTTAAATCGATCGGAAGCTCTTCTGTCAAACTTCAATCATTCGAGTTTCACACCCGTTTCCTGCGGGAAAAGCCCAACAAAAAACTAAAAAATCTCCCCAATAATCATCCCCGCCAATATTACAAACCCCACCCAAACATTTTGGCGAAAGATTTGACCATAAACCCGCCTAGGAATATCCGCTTTTTGCAGTTGAATGTACTGCAAAAACCACAAAAGTGCCGCCGCACAAATGGCCATCCAAAAAGCAATGTGCAAGTGCAGATTAATTCCCATTGCCGCCAATAAACCGACAGTCCCAACAAAGAAAAAACCCACAGCATTAGCGGCATTATTCCCGAAAAATATCGCGCTGGAATTCACCCCCAAACGCAAATCGTCTTCGCGATCGCTCATCGCATAAACTGTATCAAATCCTAACGTCCACAGCACGACTGCACCCCAAAGCAGCCAAGTAGCTAATTCTAGTTTCCCAACGGCCGCGCTCCAACTAATTAAGACGGCAAAACCCCAGGCAATTGATAACACTAATTGCGGCACTGGGAAGAATCTTTTTGCTAGGGGATAGCAGATAATTACTGGTACGGCGGCGACACACAACCAGAAACTTAAAGGATTGAGATAAAAAGCGAGAATTGCCGCGCAAGCAAAGGAAATTAATGCAACTCCTATTCCAGTTTGCACGGTGAGGGCGCGGGATGCTAGGGGGCGCGATCGCGTTCTTTCTACTTCGGGATCGATATCGCGATCCCACAAGTCGTTGATGACGCATCCAGCCGCACTCGTGGCTAAGGTACCCAACACAATCACGCCCACCAATGCTGCGGGCGGTTTCCCGTGGGCTGCTAAAAAGACGGCCCAGAGGGCTGGAATCATTAAAATGAGCCTTCCTGCTGGTTTGTCCCATCTCAAAAGCCTCACGACGGTTAGCAATGTGGATTCGGGTTGGCGATCGAGCTCTTTAAGCATTTCAATTCTAGATCTGAGATTTTTAACTTTAGATCTTATCAAATTTTAGGCAGAATCACTTACTATCTCTGCTGGCGATGGCATTTCTGCCGGAATTTTCAACAGGTGAAAGTCTTGGCCAGTCAGCATTTCCCGTTTTTTGCTAATTTAATAGAATGCCTAACTGGATTCGTGAAATAATCATAAATATCTGTCAACCCCGAGACACTCCAATGGTTAATTTACTTGCTTCGGCGGAGTCAAATCGCATTATTGCTGCTATTGATATGGGTACTAACTCGTTTCACATGGTGCTGGCGCGCATCGATCCGAAATTGCCCGCGTTTACGATTATTGCTAGAGAAAAAGATACGGTTCGGTTGGGCGATTGCGATGCTAAGACAGGGTGCTTAAAGTCCGAAGTTATGGAAAGGGCGATCGCCACTCTGCGCCGCTTTCAAGATATTGCTAAAACTTTTAATGCTGAACAAATTATAGCTGTTGCTACGAGTGCGGTTCGCGAAGCCCCTAACGGGCGGGATTTTCTCAAACAAGTTGCTGAAGAATTAGACCTGAATGTGAGTTTAATTTCCGGTCAGGAAGAAGCGCGGAGAATTTATCTCGGCGTTCTTTCCGGTATGGAGTTTAACAATCAGTCGCAGGTGATTATTGATATTGGGGGCGGTTCTACAGAGTTGATTTTAGGAGACAGTTCTGAGCCTCGCTGTCTCACCAGTACAAAAATTGGTGCTGTTCGCTTAACGGGACAATTTGTCAAAAGTGACCCGATTAGCAGGGAGGAGTTTGCTTATTTGCAAGCTTATATTCGGATTTCGCTGGAAAGACCGATCGACGAATTGCGATCTCACTTCAATGCTGGCGAAACTTTGCGCTTGATTGGCACTGCTGGAACCATCGAAACTCTGGCGGCAATTAACGCTCGCGAAAAGTTGGGAACAGTGCCGAGTCCCCTAGCCGGATATCAGTTAAGTTTAAAAGATTTGCGCGATTTAGTCAATCGCTTTCGCAAACTTTCTTACTCGGAAAGGTTGGCAATTCCGGGAATGTCGGACAAGCGGGCAGAAATTATTCTGGCCGGCGCTTTGATTTTGCAGGAAGCGATGACACTATTAGGGATGGAATCGCTGACTGTTTGCGATCGCTCTCTGAGAGAAGGCGTAATTGTTGACTGGATGCTGGCGCACGGTTTAATTGAAAACCGCTTGCGCTATCAAGGTTCAATCCGCCAGCGCAGCACTCTGCACATGGCTAACAAATATCAAGTCAATTTAGAACTAAGCGAAAGAACCGCAGCATTTGCGCTCAATTTTTTCGACCAAACTCAAGGAATCCTGCACAATTGGGGAACCGAAGAACGCGAGTTGCTGTGGGCTGCCGCGATTCTGCACAACTGCGGTTTGTACGTCAGTCATTCGGCGCACCACAAGCATTCTTACTATTTAATTCGCAATGGTGAGTTATTAGGATACACTGAAACAGAGATTGAAGTCATTGCTAATTTAGCTCGCTATCACCGAAAAAACCCTCCGAAAAAGAAGCACGAAAATTTTTTGATTATTCCCAAAAAATACCGGGAAGTAGTTAGTAAGTTGCATCCTTTTCTGCGGTTGGCTGTGGCTTTGGACAGGCGGCAGATTGGCGCAATTTCGGATTTTAAATGCGAACACCGCCCAGAAGTTCGAGAGTTTCATTTGCGGCTGCAACCGCTCAATCCAGAAGACGATTGCGCTCTGGAGCTGTGGAGTTTGGATTATAAAAAGCCGTCTTTTGAGGATGAGTACAATCTCAAATTAGTGGCAACTTTGGAGCCGACTCTGGTTCCCGTTTAAATACAAGGCAGAGCCTGGAAACGAGAAACTGTAGGGTGCTGTGCCAGAGAGATTCAAGGTGGTCAAGAAGACCCTCAAACGCTTGAAATCTCTCTGGCTGCGCTCGTTAAATCTTTTTCTTTTAACAGGCGATCGGCAATAAACCTAATTTATTGCCGATCGCCAGCCGGTAGGATGAGGTAAAGCCGATCGATCGCACCAATACCCTAGAACGGCAGCGCGCACCTACAAGCTACGAAAATGCAAGCGTTTGAGGGACTTCTATACCTGGCTCGGCATTCACCAAGACGCGGGCAGATTATGTAGTCCTTACCCGAAGATGGTAAAATCATTCAGATCGATCGCACTAGCTTGCACTCCGTTCAAAGCAGCCAATAGTTGACCATTCTGACCAATCCTGATGAAAGCTGTATTAGCGTTTTGGGTAATACTAAGTTGAACAAAAGTTAGACCGCCCGCTAACACCAGCAAATCTTCACCTTTTGTGAAATCAGTAATTAGATCGCTGCCTTCACCTGCTGTTAAAACAAAGCGATCGCGCCCAATGTCACCGCTGAGAATATCATTGCCCAAACCCCCAATCAGACAATCGTCGCCTTTACCGCCATAGAGAGTATCGTTGCCCTCCTCGCCGCATAGCTTGTCACTACCGCCGTTGCCAAACATCAAATCATTGCCAGCACCGCCGCACAGGGAATCTGGCTCGCCGTTAAAGCCGATCGGCCTGTCTCCGAAAATAGTATCGTCCCCGTCGCCGCCGCAAATGCTATCACTGCCGCGATCGCCCAACAGCAGATCGTTGCCAGTACCCCCCACCACAACGTCATTGCCCTTGCCCCCGTAAACCGTATCATTGCCCTCGCCGCCGCTTAGAGTATCCGCAGCATCTCCCCCGTTCAAGAAGTCGTTGCCAGCACCGCCAAAGAGCAAATCGCGTCCAGTCGAGTCAGGGCTAAACGGGTCAAAACTGCCTCCAAACAAGCAGTCGTTACCCTGAGCCCCAACTAGAGTGTCATTGCCCTTGTCGCCCCAAATCAAGTCATCGTCTTTGCCGCCGATCGCCACATCATCGCCCTTACCCCCGAAAATGCGATCGTCGCCGCCGGCGCCGTTGAGGTAATCATTGCCAGCGCCGCCAAACAGCAAGTCTTTGTCTGCATTGGGGCCAAGGGGGATATTGCTGGGCAGTCCCCCGTAAATATTGTCGTTGCCTTTTTGGCCCAGCAGAATGTCGTCGCCGTTGAAACCCCTGATAACGTCGTTGACATTGCTGCCGATGAGGAAGTCGTCGCCGTCAGTGCCATTGAAAGTGCGATCGACTGGATTCGGGCTGGGAATCGAACCGATCGCGGGTAGGGTAATCTGTTCGCAAATGCAATCGCGATCGTCTGGAGTTCCGGTCGGAGTTGGAGTTTCCGTGGGAGTCGGAGTTGGAGTTCCGGTTGGAGTTGGAGTTCCGGTTGGAGTTGGAGTTCCGGTTGGAGTTGGAGTTCCGGTTGGAGTCGGAGTTCCGGTTGGAGTTGGAGTTCCCGTGGGAGTCGGAGTTTCCGTGGGAGTCGGAGTTCCGGTTGGAGTCGGAGTTCCGGTTGGAGTTGGAGTTCCGGTTGGAGTTGGAGTTCCCGTGGGAGTTGGAGTTCCGGTTGGAGTCGGAGTTCCCGTGGGAGTCGGAGTTCCGGTTGGAGTCGGAGTTTCCGTGGGAGTCGGAGTTCCGGTTGGAGTCGGAGTTTCCGTGGGAGTTGGAGTTCCGGTTGGAGTCGGAGTTTCCGTGGGAGTTGGAGTTCCGGTTGGAGTTGGAGTTGGGGTTGGAGTTTCCGTGGGAGTTGGAGTCGGAGTTTCCGTGGGAGTTGGAGTTCCGGTTGGAGTTGGAGTTGGAGTTTCCGTGGGAGTTGGAGTTGGACTTTCCGTGGGAGTTGGAGTTGGAGTTCCCGTGGGGGTTGGAGTTTCCGTGGGAGTTGGAGTTGGAGTTCCCGTGGGGGTTGGAGTTTCCGTGGGAGTTGGAGTTGGAGTTCCCGTGGGGGTTGGAGTTTCCGTGGGAGTTGGTGTCGGAGTTTCTGTGGGAGTCGGAGTCGGAGTTCCTGTGGGAGTCGGAGTTCCTGTGGGAGTCGGAGTTCCCGTGGGAGTTGGTGTCGGAGTTTCTGTGGGAGTCGGAGTTCCCGTGGGAGTTGGTGTCGGAGTTTCTGTGGGAGTCGGAGTTCCCGTGGGAGTCGGAGTCGGAGTTCCCGTGGGAGTCGGAGTCGGAGTTTCCGTGGGAGTCGGAGTTGGAGTTTCCGTGGGAGTTGGAGTTGGAGTTGGAGGGGTATTTACAAGAATGCTTGCCGTGACGATCGCAGAATCAGCTTTCCCGTCATTAGCTTTGTAGGTAAAAGAGTCTGTCCCTGCAAAACCAGGATTCGGAGTATAAGTGAAAGAACCGTTAGCGTTGAGGGCGATCGACCCTGTAGCCGGATTTGTCACCAGAATCGCACTCAGCGGGTCGTTTTCCGGGTCTGTATCGTTGATTAAGACTCCCAAACCCGTCACGTTGAGGGGACTATTAAAAGCAGTGGTATAGCTGTCAGAATTGGCTGTAGGCGGGTTATTGTTGACGTTTACAGTTACGGTAGCGGGTGTAGAGTTAACTATCCCGTCGCTGACTGTGTAGGTAAAGGTGTCTGTTCCAGAAAAGCCTGCGTCAGGAGTATAAGTGAAAGAACCGTCTTTGTTGAGGGCGATCGACCCTTTCGTCGGATTTGCGGCCACCGCAGCAGTCAGCGTGTCTAAATCTGCGTCGGAGTCGTTCGCTAAAACTCCGGGCACTGTTACGCTGAGGACTGTTCCCGCACTGATGCTGTAGGTGTCAGGTTGTGCTGTTGGCAGACTGTTAGTGACGTTGATATTCACCGTAGCGGGGACAGTCGCGGCCCCGTCGCTAACGCTGTAAGTGAAGGTATCTGTACCGACAAAGCCAGGGCTAGGAGTGTAAGTGAAGTTACCATCGGGGTTAAAAACGATCGTACCTTTGGTCGGGCCTGTGACCAAAGCGGGGGTCAACTTGTCCAAGAAGTCGCCGTC
>NZ_JAUBPO010000007.1:55971-105125 GCF_036700785.1 Microcoleus sp. S28C3
CCTGTGACCAAAGCGGGGGTCAACTTGTCCAAGAAGTCGCCGTCGCTGTCGTTGCTTAAGACAGATGGAAAGGCGTTGAGAACTTTGTCGTGCTGGGTGATGTAGCTATCAGGTTGTGGCTGTGGCTGCTGATTGATAACGTTGATATTCACCGTAGCGGGAACAGTCGCAGCCCCGTCGCTAACGCTGTAGGTGAAGGTATCTGTACCGACAAAGCCAGGGCTAGGAGTGTAAGTGAAGTTACCGTCGGGGTTAAAAACAATCGTACCCTTGGTCGGGCCTGTGACTAAATTTGCACTCAGCGGGTCGCTGTTGGCGTCGGTGTCGTTGCTTAAGACTCCCGGAAATTGGCTGAGCACTTTGTCGTGCAGGACGCTGTAGGGGTCATCGACGGCTACCGGGAAATTATTAACCGAGATGGGGCCGAGAGTAAAAGTGGAACTTGCTTGATCGGTTTCGTCGCCGAAAAATAGGAAGTTTGCCTGGCTGTAGGGATCGTAGGGTAAAGGTGGCTGACTGGCTTTTTCATCAAAAGCCGTGTAGTTGCGTAGCGGTTGATTTGTCAGGCCTGGTATTGCTGCGCCCCCAGCAAACAGGCTGTAAGTGCTGCCTTGAACTACCAGTTTATAGTCAGTAGCATTGCTGATGTTAAAAGCTGCATTTTCCCCGCGAGTAAACAGAGTTGGGGATGCGCCACCGTTTTGAGCAAAGAGACCTCCGTTGGCGCCGAGGTTGCGGTTGGTGAAACCCAGTTCAATGCCATTTTGAGCGTCGCTGCTAATGGCGATGATGCTGAAACCTGACCGATCGTTACTATTACTGTTTTCAGCCGTTACTGCAACTCGAAAAGAAACGCTGTAACCGTTGGTGCGGTCAAGTGTGGGGAAACTTGGGTTGAGTAGACTAAATGTTCCTGCTGGGAAAGGAAAGGGACTATATCTATAGTTGGTGTAGCCTGCATAGCCTGTATTGTTATTCGCGGCGGTGACGCTAGCAGTATTAATGCCTGTGTTGGGCGAGTACGCACCAGTAGCTTGGACACCAGAACCAAGTGGGGGAGTTAGAGGTATCTGCCCGTAAGCTAATTGAGTAGTCCCTGATAACCCGATACCGGGTGTTCCAGCCGGCGGTGGAAAGTTACTTGTGCCGTCGTAGAGGGTAAAGCCGAACACAAATGGATAAGTGGCCATTGTGGCTGGGTCGATCGCCAACCCAGATGACACGGCTCCCGTTGTATAATCTAGCTGCCAGTCTCCGCCCATAGCAGAACTGCCGATCGGCGATCTAGAAGCAGCAATTTTTGCCTGGGTTAGCTGACTCAGTTGCTGCACAAAGTTAGCGCCCTTCTCCCCCGCCGCTACATCGCACCCATAAAGCAAAATCTCTCCACTCTCTGCCAGCGATCGCGACCAACGCTGCAATTGTTTGGCATAAGTTTTTAAATTTGTCAAGTTTAGATCGATCGCGCCTAGCAGCAAACTCGCGGGGCGACCGTGGGAGATGATATGAATACTTTTAATATTGCTGCGACTCGCTAGTGCTGCCGTGATTTGTTCTACTCCATCCCGCGCCGCATCGAGGGTAATAACTTCTGTCCCCGCTGCGATGCCGTTGCGGAGAGTTTGGCGATCGGGAAGGGCAGAGTCGAGAAAGGCGATCGAACTAAAAACTGAACCGATAAAATTTGGCACAATACACCTCTGGTTAGATGACCGTAGGAAAATTAAGATGTGCCGACCTTAGCAAATTCACACATTAAATGTCATCAAGAAAATTAACAATCAAGACTGATATTAATTTTCCGTGAAGCTGCAACAGATTCATCTTGTAGAGGCGCGTTTAGCAAGTAATTCATTTCAAAAAGCGACAATTCCACTACAAAAGTTGCCCTTTTACGGTTCGATAGCTAACAGTTCTTCTGCTACCAATCCTTTCTGAATTGCGAGTACAGCAGCTTGAGTGCGATCGCGCACTTCTAACTTTTGCAAAATTGCGTGCACGTGAACTCGCACTGTACCGGGAGCAATGTACAATATTTGAGCAATTTCCTGATTGCTTTTTCCTCCCGCAACTAAAGCTAATATTTCCTGTTCTCGCTTCGTCAGCGGATTCTCTAAAAGTTCCGATTTCAAACCATTTTTCAAAGGTTCGGGATTAGCAAAAACCGCCCGAATTTCCGAAGTCGCGGCCTGATCCCACCACGAAGCGCCCGCCGCTACCGATCGAATTGCCAAAACCAAAGTTTCCGCCGCAATTCCTTTTAGACAATAGCCCTGAGCACCCGCGCCAATCAATCTCTCAATTAAGGATTTTTGCGAATGAGAAGTTAAGATTAAAACTGGAATTGCTGGATGTCGCTGTTTAATTTGGCGGCACGCTTCAATACCCCCAATTCCCGGCAAACCGACATCGAGAACTACCACATCGGGCAAGTGTTCCTGAGTCAATTCTACCGCCGTTTCGCCATCTTCCGCTTCAGCAATTACTTGCAAGCAACTTTCTTGCTGCAACCGCGTTTGCAGCCCCAACCGAAACAGTTCGTCGTCTTCAACTAAGAGAATTCGCAAGGGATAAACTGGTTTCATTTCTCTGGGATAGCAGGGAGTCTAAATCCAAATAAAGCGCCTAGAGGCAATTTATTTTCTGCCCAAATTATACCTCCGTGGGCGTCAATAATTTGGCGAGATAAGTATAACCCCAATCCCGATCCTTTGGCTTGCCGATCGCTGTGTCCTTGATAAAAACGCTCGAACAAGTGGGGCAGTTCATCGGCGGTAATTCCCAAACCGCTATCGATAACTTTCACAACCTGATAACTCGAATAAGATTCCATGACTATTTCTACTTTGCCACCGCGAGGAGAATGATTGATGCCGTTTGTTAGCAAATTAACAAAAACGCGCTGGAGTTGCACAGCATCGCCATTTACCCACAAAGAGCGACGGAAATCTGAGTCCCCGTAACTCATATTAATGTAAACCCGGCGCGCCGCCGACAAATGGATGAGTGTTGCGATTACTTCTTCTGCCAAACCTACTAAATTTACGGGAGCAAGTTGCAGTTTTAAACCTTCGGCATCGTTGCGGTAAACATCCAGCAGCGTTTCTACTAATTGTAGTGACATTTTGTGCGATCGCGCCATTGTTTCGAGAACTTTTTGCTGAGTGGCGGTGACATTCCCAAATTTTGCTGACTGAAAAGCTTTAATTGTTTCGATCGCCCCCAGCATCGGCGTTTTCAAGTCGTGACTCAAAGTAGAGACAAAATCTTCTCGGATGCTTGCTAGCTGCTGCTGCGACTGCAACTCAGCTTTAGCGATCGCGATCGCTTCTTGGTACTGCTGGTTGCGATCGCTCAAATATCCCGTCACCCCTAAAGCCATGACTGCGATCGATCTATTTGCGACAGTGGCTAGGGCGATCGCTTCTCCAGGAGGAATAAACAAATTTAACAGCGTCAAAGCTGCCGATAGCAGCGTAATTTGTAACTTACCCAACCGACTCAATCGCGAATTGGCCAGTAAAATCGGGCCCGTATACAAATACCCAAACAGATACTCCGACGGCGTAGTAAATTCCAGCAGTGCAACAATCGCAAATAAAATTGCGATCGACCACCTCCCCCGCAAATACTTCTCTTGAATAGCCAGGTTTTTTGGTATAGCCGATAAACTTTTAAACATCCTCAATCAATCCATTTTATATTTTACGTTCACAGTTTTTTGCCTACTACCTTAGCATAGTTATTTTTTTTAATTTTTTTTACCTATCTTCGCACAAAAGCCTCGCGTTTAGCGAACATCTATATCTCAATGTATAGACACTTAAATATAGCTAAACATTCATCTATTTTGACAAATATAGAGCGAACAAGCCTAACGTGCAAACAGCAAATTATACCTGAAAGCTGATTACCCAATTTTCTAAAAATGACTATAGTAATCAGTACAAGTAGAGAGCCTTTTTGGGCTAACAGAAGTGACAGATCAACTTTGTCTAATCAAAGCGATTTCAGTTTTATCCAAATTAACCCTAGTTATTGTGGCGCGGTCTTAAATGCTATACAACTGCTCGATGGCTGTCAAAGCACGGGATTAGCAAAAGAAAAACGAGGAATTATCGCCAGTGAAAACCCGCTGGTGGCGTTAATCCCTCCGGCTGGGGAGATTGCATCTTAGCAGCATTGAATTCGGCGATCGCCCCCAAACTGAAAGTGACCTTCAAAAAAAGCTCGCCCGGTTTTTGGAACTTCCCACCGAACCCATTTCGCGATCGGCAAAACCCATTTATCCAACGATAAAAGATTGGCTCAGTTATGCAGCAAGGATTACTTCAAGTCGCATTAACCCTAATCATTTTAATAGCAATCGCGCCTGTCTTTGGCAACTACATGGCGCGGGTGTACATGGGACAAGAAACCATTCTCGACCCAGCTATTAAACCCCTAGAACAACTCATTTATAAAGCCAGCAACATCCGGTCTGTAGATTCCATGACAGGTTGGCAATATGCCCGCTCGCTACTCTACAGCAATGCAGCAATGGGCATATTTGTTTTCTTAATTTTCATGCTTCAGGGAGTGCTGCCTTTAAATCCTACCAGCCTCAGTGTCCCAACCTGGGACACTGCGCTGCATACAACTATTTCATTCCTCACAAATACCGATCAACAGCATTACTCCGGCGAGACAACATTCAGTTATCTATCCCAGTTAACTCTGGGTTTTTTAATGTTTACCTCAGCCGCTACAGGTTTAGCAGTAGGTATTGCCTTTATCCGGGGATTGACCGGCCGCCCGCTGGGCAACTTTTACATCGATTTAATTCAATCAATCACCCGTATTCTGCTGCCCCTTTCTTTGATAATAAGCTTAGTTTTGCTAATTTCAGGAGTGCCGGAAACTCTCGCAGGGCCGGCAGTTGCCCGTACCTTAGAAGGTGGCACGCAAGTAATTGCTCGGGGCCCAGTTGCTCACTTTGAAAGTATCAAACAACTCGGAGAAAATGGCGGCGGATTTTTTGCCATGAACTCGGCTCACCCCTTTGAAAATCCTAGCCCTTTTACTAACTTGCTAGAAACACTAGCAATGGTTTCTATACCAGCAGCTATGATTCACACCTACGGCCGATTTGCCAACAACAAAAAGCAGGGATGGCTGATTTTTTGGATGGTTTTTGGCATTTACGTTGTCTTGATTGGTATTGCAGCAGTCGGTGAGTTTCAAGGCAATCCTCAAATCAATAATTTGCTGGGTTCGCAGCAGCCTAATTTAGAAGGCAAAGAAGTTAGGTTTGGCTGGGCAGAGACTGCACTTTGGGCTGTCACTACAACTGGGACAATGTGCGGGGCTGTCAACGGAATGCACGATTCTTTAATGCCTCCAGGTGGTTTTGCTACTCTGTTTAATTTGTTTCTGCAAATCGTTTGGGGCGGACAGGGAACGGGAACTGCTTACTTATTTATTTACTCAATTTTGAGCGTATTTCTCACCGGATTGATGGTGGGGAGAACGCCGGAATTTTTGGGACGCAAAATTGAGAAACGGGAAATAGTTTTAGCCAGCGTTGTTTTATTGATTCACCCGATCGCAGTTTTAATCCCCGGTGCAATTACCCTCGCCTTTACCGACAGTTTGAGCGGCATCAGCAACCCGGGATTTCACGGAATTTCCCAGGTTATGTACGAATACGCTTCGGCGGCGGCTAACAACGGTTCTGGTTTTGAAGGATTGGCTGACTCTCAACCCGCGCCGACAGGACTTTGGTGGAATTTAAGCACCTGTTTTAGCTTGCTGTTGGGGCGCTACGTTCCAATTATTGCCCTGCTGCTTTTAGCTGACAGCATGACGAACAAACAACTGGTTCCCGAAACAACAGGCACTCTCAGAACAGATTCAGTTTTGTTCACCAGCGTAACCGCAGGAGTAATCATAATTTTGGGCGCGCTGACATTTTTCCCAGTTTTAGCTTTAGGGCCAATTGCCGAAGGATATGAAATTAGCAGCGGCAAGTTTGAACCTGCATCGATAACTGCACCCACAACACCTTTAGCAACACCAACTCCTCCACCTCTGTAGCGAAAATCCTCACCCTCACTCTTCTCTTTCTCTGTGTTC
Organism: Microcoleus sp. S28C3; assembly: GCF_036700785.1. Lineage (NCBI taxonomy): Bacteria > Bacillati > Cyanobacteriota > Cyanophyceae > Oscillatoriales > Microcoleaceae > Microcoleus > Microcoleus sp. S28C3. Next base: position 62,086 of record NZ_JAUBPO010000007.1, read on the forward strand.
TCTGTGTTCTCTGTCGTTCATTAAAAATCCCCAATCGACATGACCTTTTCCCATACTCCAGATTCCCCAAAAAAACCTGCTAGAGGCTCTCGCCAGTCTCGCAAGCACACGCCGAAAGCAAATACTAAAGGTCTTTATCAAAGAGCTTTTAAAGAAGCTTTTGTCAAGCTAAACCCGCGGGTGATGCTGAAAAATCCGGTGATGTTTGTGGTGTGGGTTGGCACAATTGTGACTGCATTATTAACGATCGACCCGACGCTGTTCGGCCCGGTTCCCGGCAATAATCAGGTGATTTTCAACGGTTTAGTCACCTTCATTTTGTTCTTCACTTTGGTATTTGCTAATTTTGCCGAAGCGGTGGCCGAAGGGCGCGGAAAAGCGCAAGCAGATGCGCTGCGATCGACCAAAGCCGACACAACAGCCCGCAAACTCCTACCAGACGGTTCAATTCAAGAAGTTAGTTCGACATCCCTGAGACGCGGCGACCAAATTAAAGTGATCGCAGGCGATGTCATTCCTTCCGACGGCGAAGTGATCGCAGGTGTGGCATCTGTAGACGAATCTGCGATCACTGGCGAATCGGCCCCGGTGCTCAAGGAACCGGGTTCGGACATCGCCAGTTCCGTCACCGGCGGGACGCGCATCCTTTCCGACGAATTGACGCTGCGGGTGATGGCCGACCCGGGCAAGGGGTTTTTGGACAGGATGATCGCGCTGGTGGAGGGGGCCGAACGATCGAAAACGCCGAACGAGATCGCGCTAACAGTGCTGCTGGCGGTGCTGACGCTGGTGTTTTTGATTGTGGTATCGACCATTCCGCCCGTGGGAAATTACGTGAAAACCCCTGTGGGCGTAGTGACGCTGATTTCGCTGCTGGTGGCGCTGATTCCAACTACCATTGGAGGTTTGCTGAGCGCGATCGGCATTGCGGGGATGGATCGCGTCGCTCAGTTTAACGTGATAGCGACCTCTGGACGCGCCGTGGAGGCTTGCGGCGACGTGAATACGCTGATTTTGGACAAAACGGGGACGATCACGCTGGGGAACCGTTTAGCCGAGGAATTCATTCCGGTAAACGGTCACTCGCTGGAGGAGGTTGCGAGTGTAGCGCTTGCTGCTAGCCTGTTTGACGATACTCCAGAGGGAAAGTCGATCGTCCGTTTGGCTCAGAATTTGGGCGCACAGGTGGATTTCGATCGCACCAACGCCACCGGCCTTGATTTTTCCGCAAAAACGCGGATGTCTGGCACGGATTTGCCCGATGGGACGGAGGTTCGCAAGGGCGCGGTGGATGCGGTGAAGGGTTTTGTGCGATCGCGCGGCGGCAATTTCGGGCCGGATCTCGATGCAGCTTACGAGCGAGTTTCCCGGCTTGGAGGCACACCTTTAGCTGTTTGTCAAGGCAGCGACACCTACGGCATTATCTATTTAAAAGATGTCATCAAACCGGGAATTCGCGATCGGTTTGACCAACTGCGAAAAATGGGAATTCGCACCATTATGCTCACCGGAGATAACCGAATTACAGCATCAGTAATTGCCGATGAAGCAGGGGTTGACGACTTCATTGCCGAAGCAACTCCCGAGGACAAAATCGACGTAATTCGCAAACAACAAGCCGAGGGCAAATTAGTCGCAATGACTGGAGACGGAACCAACGACGCACCCGCACTAGCGCAAGCAAATGTAGGACTCGCGATGAATTCTGGAACCCAAGCAGCGAAGGAAGCTGCGAACATGGTGGACTTGGATTCTGACCCCACAAAACTAATTGATTTAGTTACAATCGGCAAACAATTGCTGATTACTCGCGGCGCGCTGACCACCTTTTCCCTAGCCAACGATATTGCTAAATATTTTGCAATTATTCCCGCCATGTTTGCCCCCGTCGGCGCTTTAAACGTCATGGGTTTAGCCAGCGGTCAATCGGCAGTTTTGTCTGCATTAATTTACAATGCTTTGATTATTCCTGCTTTGATTCCACTAGCATTAACTGGTGTAAAGTTTAGACCGTTGAGCGCCAATCAACTGTTGCAGCGGAATATTTTAATCTACGGATTGGGAGGAGCAGTCGCGCCGTTTATTGCTATCAAAGTTATTGATGTTTTGATTGCCGCCGTTGGGCTAGCATAGCTCGGGAAAGCACGACACGGATTGTGACACGGATACACGGATTAATCCCGTTCCCCGGCTTTGCCGGGGAACCCAGTTCCAGAGGATTTGCCTCGATTTTCCCCAAAAAATCATCCAATAGAAAGACAGATGTTTATTCCCAAAATAAGGAGAATTTATGAAACGGAATGATTTGCTGAATGATATTTTTCCCAGAGATTTCCAAGAAATTATTGAGTTAGCGCAAATGCTTTGGCAGCGCCACCCAATCCCGGTGCAGCTATTTCTGGCAATGTGTTTCAATGCGATAATTGCCCCCGCTGTTTACGCGGTTGGGGGTGAAGATTTGACCCGAAAAGCTGTCTGGGGTTTAAGTCTCCTGGGTTTGGTGATTATCGCCCTTTCTATTTACCTGTTTGTAGTCATCTTTCAGCCGGAAAGATTTTAGTCAATAATTAACCCTTAGCAAATAACAGAGCGAGGTAATTTATGAGAGAAATAATTAGAGCCATTCGCCTTACCCTGGTTTTGTGGGGAATTACAGCCCTTATTTACCCTTTAACCTTGCTAGTAATTGGTCAAATTGCCTTCAACTCCCAGGCAAACGGCAGCTTAATTACTAAGCAAGGAGTTGTCGTGGGTTCGTCCTTAATCGGTCAGCCTTTCAGCTCGGATCAATATTTTTGGAGCCGCCCCAGCACCACAAATTACAGCAGCTTTGCAACCGAAGATTACGATCCCACAAAGGCAGAAAATTTAAGTCAAACAACAGGTATTTCGGGAGCTAGCAACCTTGCCCCCAGTAACTCGGATTTGCTGAAGCGAGGTAATGAGAAAGATGGTTTTCAGGGCGTCCAAGTTGAATTAGATCGTCTCAACAAAGCTGGTATCAAACCGACTGCTGATTTAGTCTATACCTCTGGTTCTAGCCTCGATCCGCACATTAGCTTAGAGGCAGCTCGATCGCAAATTCAGCGGATAGCAACGGTGCGATCGCTCAATTTCAATCAAGTAGAAATGTTGGTAGCTAAAAATACGGATGGCAGATTTCTCGGCATTTTCGGCGAACCGGGAGTTAACGTCCTCAAACTTAATTTGGCTCTCGACGCTTTACAATAGTTTACAACAGTCGGCAGTCATCGGTCATAAACTGACTGATGACTGGAAATTGACTAACTACCCACTACTTAGCTATGATTCACTCTAGCGAACTTACCAACAATCCAGACGCGGTTTACGCCCAACCGAACCGCACTTACGATCGCACTCCCCGCCGGGGAAAGCACAAAATATTTATCGGCATGGCCCCCGGTGTCGGCAAAACTTTCCGAATGCTAGAAGAAGGGCACAGGCTCAAATCTGAAGGCATTGATGTGGTAATGGGACTGTTAGAAACTCATGGACGGAAAGAGACAGCAGCTAAAGGCGAAGGACTGGAAGTAGTGCCCAGAAAACAAATGCTGCGTGGCGGAAAAGTGCTAACCGAAATGGATAGTGAAGCTGTCATCGAACGCCGCCCCCAATTAGCATTAATAGACGAACTGGCTCATACAAACATTCCTGGTTCTCTGCGAGAAAAACGATATCAAGATGTCGAAGAAATTCTGAATGCTGGAATTGATGTTTTCTCCACTCTCAACATTCAGCACATAGAAAGTCTCAACGATTTAGTAGCTCGAATTACCGGAGTTGTAGTGCGAGAGCGAGTACCCGATCGCGTTCTCGAAGATGCTGACGAAATAGTCGTTGTGGATGTCACGCCGGAAACTTTAGAAGAAAGGTTGCTAGAAGGCAAAATTTATGCTCCCGAAAAAATTGAACAATCTTTAGAAAACTTTTTCCAGCGCCGTCATTTAATTGCTTTGCGAGAACTCGCCCTGCGAGAAGTCGCAGACAATGTGGAAGACGATGCAGCAACTTTAAAAGGTCAATCTTGCAACATTCACGAACGAGTTTTAGTGTGCATCTCGACTTATCCCAATTCCTTGCAACTGCTGCGGCGGGGCGGGAGGATTGCTAGCTACATGAATGCCCCATTTTATGCTGTGTTTGTCAACGATCCAGACCGATTTTTAACAAAAGCAGAAATCTTGCACGTTGAAACTTGTGAGAAACTCTGTCAAGAATTTAAGGGGCAATTTTTGCGGGTAAACGGCACTAATATAGCTAAAGCGATTTCGGAGGTAGCTAAACAGTATCGGATTACTCAAATTGTGATCGGCGAAAGCCAGCAATCCCGCTGGAGATTGCTGCTGCGGGGTTCTTTGACTCAACAGTTAGTGCGATCGCTCAAACACGTAGATTTGCACATCATCGCTACCGAAAAAAGTGGTCTTTCTAATTAATTATTAGTCATCAGCCATTAGTCATTAATCATTAGTTATTAGTCAGATGTATAAAATAAACAATTCCGGTCGATTGTCAGTCACGGAGTTTACGGCGCAACAAGACAAAGCCCGCAGCAGCAGGCTAGAAGCATCAAAAATTTGGTATAACAACTGCAACTTTCGGAGGATATCTGAATCTAGCGGGCGGTAGATGTCCCAGAAGCTTTTATCTGTAAAAATCGCATTTGGTAAACCTGATTAAAAGTGCGATCGCTATGGTGGATGATTACATTCTCAACTTGCTAGTTATTGGCATCCTCCTGCTGACCGTTACCTTGGGTTCCGGATGGATTTCAGGATTGCCGGTGTCTTATGCCTTAATTTATCTAATTGTCGGTATCGGATTGGGGCCCTATGGCGTCAAGCTGATTGACTTGCGTCCCGATGCTCGATTTTTAGAAAGACTTTCAGAATTTGTAGTTATTGTTTCTCTGTTCAGTTGCGGCTTAAAAATGAATCGCCCGCTACAATTTTGGGCTTGGAATTCTACCGCGCGGCTGATCGGTTTTTTAATGCCAATTTCTATTTTTGCAGTGGCTGCCGTCGGTCATTGGTTGGTGAAATTAGATTGGGGGGCGGCAATTTTATTGGGAGCAATTCTCGCTCCCACCGATCCTGTTTTAGCCTCAGAAGTTCAGTTAGCAAATATAGACGATCGCGATGAATTGCGCTTTGGTTTAACCTCCGAAGGCGGTTTGAATGATGCTTTAGCTTTTCCCTTCGTTTATTTCGGCCTTCATGCACTAAAAGATAATAACTGGCCGAACTGGTTTTCGCAGTGGGTAGCAGTTGACTTGATTTGGGCGATCGCCACAGGTATCGTTATGGGAATTGTAGTAGCTAAAGCAGTCACCTGGATCGATCGCCAACTCCAACGCTATCGACCGGCCGATCAACTAATGGAAGATTTCATTGCTCTCAGCACAATTCTGCTCACATATTCCCTCACCGAAGTAGTCAACGGCTACGGATTTCTCGCAGTTTTTGTAGCAGGAATTGTGATGCAGCGGAGTTACCGCAACCCAGAAAAACCGCTTTCCCAACTCCACTTTACCGAGCGCATTGAAAAGTTAATGGAAATAGCAACTATTTTACTATTAGGTTCGCTTTTGCGCCTAGAGCCTATGTTGGCCTATGGAGGATACTCCCTATTAGTAGCTGGATTGTTAATTTTTTTGATTCGGCCTGTGGGAGCTTGGATCAGTACGCTCGGCAGTCCTTTACATCCCGTCAGCCGCTGGCTGTGCGGTTGGTTCGGCATTCGTGGTGTCGGTTCTATCTATTATCTTACCTATGCTTTCGGTAACGGTTTGGAAGGGGAAATAGCCGAAAGAATTGCCTGGATTACCTTTACAACAATCGTGATTTCTGTGATTTTGCACGGCATTACTTCGACCCCGTTAATGAACTGGTACGAGCGCCGAATCAAACCTAAAGTACCGGATTTAATTTAATTCTGTAAGGTGCGTGACTTTAATAGTCCTGGACGCAACGGTCACACAACAATCGACTTGTAGGGTGCGTCAGGCGAAGTTCTCTAACGGCGATCGGGAATTTCGGGAGCTGACGCACCTTACTGTATAATATAAAATCGACTTGTAGGGTGCGTCAGGCGAAGTTCTCTAACGACACCGAAAGAAAAGAAGATTATAATTTTTTCGATAACTCTAATATAAACGTTCGCGGAATCAAACATGGATAGATTTGAATTTCAGCTAGCAATGCTGCAACAAGGAGCAGAGGAACTAGAGACAAAAATAGCTAATTTCACAACAATTATGATGCAATTAAAAACTACTGCAATTACCATTTGGGTAGCGTTAGTTGGTTGGGTTTTTACAAGCAAAATAGATGCGTTGGTTCCCCTAGGATACGTTATAATTTTTGGTTTCTGGTTTTTAGAAGCTACCTACTGGAAGGTGCAATTGTATTACATACAAAGAGTCCATGCAATTACCCAATTCTTGAATGATGAAAGCGCCTTAGATGAAAGTTTTAATACTCGCTCAATTCCGGAAGGCCTTGTTCACCCGCTCGGTTCATTAAAAACAATTAAAATGCCTTCTTTAGGTCGAGCTATCTGCGCTCCATCAATCTATATTTTTTATACCTTTTTGTTTGTTGTTAATTCGATCGTTTGGTTAATAACTCTTAAAACAGCCCTCTAACTGGGTAAGATCCCAATGTGCGAGCGACCGGACAATATCTTCCATCCCAACTAACTAAAAGTGTAAATTGGAGGTTCAATTTGCTTGCTACTCCAAAAAACGGTTGCTTTCTGTATCGTTTGGGTTAAGAGTTCGCCTGTTCTCTCCTCAATACTCTGTTGGTTATTTGAAAATAACCAGAACTGTTCGCGATCGACTTCTACTACGACAGCAACCTCTTATATTCAGGACTTAGGCAACTGGCATACTAAAATCAAGCTGTAGGGTGCGTCAGGTGAATTTCTAGAACGATTATTGAGGGTTTAAAAATCTGACGCACCTTATTAATTGTGACTATTTCCAATTTTAAAATAACACGACAATGCAGTCTTTACCCGCAGCTAAACAGGTTTGACACCAACTAACAAAGCGAGTTCCCGCCACTTCCAATAACAGTCTGCATCGGTAAAACCAATTTCTCTAAACCACCGCAATTGCGTTTCCATATCGAGCAATTTATTAGACGGATCGTCTGGCGAATCGCTAATACCCAGCGCCTCTCGAAATTTCTGATGCAAAGCCGGAGTTGCTGACGCTACGTGTTCCAAATTGCAAAAGATGCCTCCGGGCTCCAAAAGCTCGAAAATCTCAGTGTAAAGCGAACGTTTGCGATCGTCTATTACGTGATGAATCGCAAAACTAGAAACAACTGCATCAAACTTGCCCAAATCCGGTAGCGATTCATCAAAATTGTGCTCGATTACCGTGACATTCTTGTCATCAGCAAAGCGAATTCTGGCTTTTTCCAGCATTGTCGGCGAAAAGTCGATCGCCACACATTCAACATTTGGTCGATCGCACTTAAGCAGACCCAACAAGCGCCCGTCTCCCGTGCCCACATCCAGAATTCGCTTAACATTTTTCGGCACTTCCTCCAACAAAACCGCTTCACCTTCAGTGCGGTGAGGAATTCCATCAGCTTTAGCAAGATACCACAAAGCGTGTTCCGCAGAAGTCCAAAGATTCACTTGACTCATTATTTTTTAATCCTCATAATTGGAATCTGTACTTTCCAGAACATTGTTATCAAAATTCAGGGGTTTTAAACCCCCGCCCAAAGGCGGAATGTTTTTAGGTTGGGATGTAAATCCCCATAGAAAAAACCTCGCTGTCAACTGTCAACTGTCAACTATCAACTGTTTAAGCGTGAGGCTAAAACAGCATCTTCCGTTGCATAGTCTAGAAGCCCTATTGCTGAAAATACTTCCGGTGGATTTGCTCGTTCCCAAGTCAGCGTTCGCCTCAACGCTTCATCCCGGTCAATCGGCTCAGTATAGCCTAGTTCCTCGCGAATCCGAGTCGAGTCGATCAGCCACTCCTGCTCAATATTTAGAGCGAGGCGACTCTCTTGAGGCAAGCGAGATTTTGATACAATGACAACCTCACCGTGCCAGCCCACAATTTGTCCGATCGTCCTAATTAACTCTGCTGGAGATAATGCAGATGATTCTGCAACGTTATAGATGCGATTTGTTGCACGTTCATCAGTTACCGCAAGCACAATCGCTGCTGCGACATTCTCAACATAGCCGTAGCTTCCGTGCCAATGAGCATAGCCCTCTTCTAACACAATTACAGGACGGCGATCGTCCATCCGCTTGATGAAAGGGTAGAAGCGATGTTGATAATCTCCCACTCCGTACACCATCGGCAATCGCAGCACGGTACCCGGTAAGCTTGGGTAGCTCATCATGACTCGTTCAACTAGAATTTTGTCGTAGTCTGGCGGGACTTGTGGTTGCATTCCAGCATCCCGATAAGGATATAATTGCGATCGTAACGGTGCATCTTCAGTCAGTGGAACTGTATCGATCGTGCCTGTTTCTCGCCCCCAAAGAATGTCGCGAGCACGGTAAATATCTTGGCTGCTAATTGCCACAACCCGTTGAGCGACTTCCTTAAATGTATCCATTGTGCTTTGGGCATCAGCCTCAGTCAGCGCAATCATATCCACGACTACATCGGGAGCAAGTTGCTCAAAGGTTTGCCGATAATCGGTTAGATTCTGGCGATCGCCCCGAATATGATTAACTTCTAGTGGTAAATTCGCGAGTGTTACTCCTCGATTGAATACGCTGACTTCATGCCCCTTTTTAAGTAATTGCTGAGTAACATAACGACCAATAAACGCAGTGCCTCCAATGACTAAAATCTTCATGAATTGCCTCCTCTAACCGAGATTTCGTAGTGTGAACAGGCTGGAGAATACTTACGGGTGCGATTCTGATTTTTTTAATCCTCATAAATCTCGCCGTTTTTGCGCGTAAAAATCCAACCGTTGTCGCTAGCCTTCGCGATTAAGTCATCATCTGGATAATTAGCCGAATCACCAGCAGTGCGATCGCCAATTTCCAGATAAACAACATCTGAATTCGTGCGGTTGACTAAATGGTGTCCGTCAGCATCCCCAGCCGGAAAACCCGCCGCCATACCCGGTTTCAGCACTTGCTCTCCCGAATTTACAATCAGAGTAACTTCCCCTTCCAGAACATAGATAAACTCATCTTGACGGGAATGCCAGTGCCTGAGAGCAGAACAACTTCCCGGTGCAAGTCTCACCAAATTTACCCCAAAATTCTGCAATCCGGCAGCATCGCCCAAGCGTTTTTTTACTCTCCCCGCCACAGCAGATTTGAATTGCTGAGGGTACTTGGAACCCGTAATTTCCGGCACATTTTCAGGATGGACAATCATATAACAGACCTGACAGCAGTTGTAAATTTTCTCTTTTTTCTCTTCCTTCGCGGTTCGTTTTTCTGTTTTTATTATTACAAAACACGCTTAAATTCAAGATAAATACAATTTTATAGCACTTACCAGCTCCCCGCCACTTTCGCCTCCCACCTCCGACAGTTCCCCCAACTCATTAAGAATGTGTTATAAATATTGAGATTCATTAAGAAATATTGCTCAAATGTTCGTTTCCCCCTCCGGCGTCAGCAAACTCAAAGAATCTTTAAAAGAAAAAGTATTCTTTGGGAATGAGCCAACCCCCGAACTCATAGCCATCTTACTGATTTACTTCGTCCAAGGCATTCTCGGACTCGCCCGCTTAGCCGTCAGCTTCTTTCTCAAAGACGAACTCGGCATGAGTCCGGCAGAAGTCTCGGCAATGCTGGGCGTCGTCGCCCTGCCTTGGATTATCAAACCCGTGTTCGGCTTCATGTCCGATGGCTTGCCGATATTCGGCTACCGCAGACGCCCTTACATCGTCATCTCCGGGCTGCTGGGAACGTCAGCATGGGTGAGCCTCGCCACAATTGTACACACACCGCTTGCCGCTACAGGCGCGATCGCCCTGAGTTCCCTCTCCCTCGCCGTCAGCGACGTAATCGCCGACTCCCTGGTAGTCGAAAGGGCCAGAAAAGAATCCGTTACCGACGCCGGTTCCCTGCAATCCTTGTCTTGGGGCGCTTCAGCCCTCGGCGGACTAATTACCGCCTACCTCAGCGGTTTCCTGCTGCAACACTTCAGCACCCACACCATATTTCTAATCACCGCATCTTTCCCGCTCATTGTCTCAGCAACAGCTTGGTTAATTACCGAAGAAAAAACCAACAAAATAACCGACTTTGAAAGTGTCAAAGACCAATTAAAAAAACTGCGGCAAGCTGTTACCCAAAAATCAATTTGGCTGCCAACCGCCTTTCTCTTCGTCTTGCAAGCCACCCCAAGTTCAGACTCGGCCTTCTTCTTTTTCACCACCAACGAATTAGGCTTTCAACCAGAATTTCTCGGCCGAGTGCGTCTCGTTACCAGCATTGCCGCCCTCGCCGGCGTCTGGCTGTTTCAGCGCTTCCTCAAAACAGTTCCATTTCGAGTAATTTTTGGCTGGTCAACGGTCATGGCGACTGTTTTGGGCATGACTACTTTATTATTAGTAACTCATGCGAACCGAGCTTTAGGAATTGACGATCGATGGTTCAGCATCGGAGACAGCCTGATCCTGACAGTAATCGGACAAATTGCTTATATGCCGGTGCTGATACTCTCCGCCCGCTTGTGTCCCCCAGGCGTCGAAGCAACTTTATTTGCGCTGCTGATGTCAATCATAAATTTAGCAGGACTTTTGTCCCACGAAGGCGGTGCACTTTTGACCCACTTGCTAGGAATTACCGATCGCAATTTCGATAACCTCTGGCTGCTAGTCATCATCACAAACCTGTCCACACTTCTGCCCCTACTGTTCTTAAATTGGCTGCCCGCCGAGAGTACAGAAAGCAACGATCCAAACTCTCAAAAGTCTCTTCCCGTATTAGAACCCGAACTGGGCACTTCCAAACCAGGCGGACAGCATTTCATTCCCGAATACTTTCCCGACTTAGTACCGACAGTAAGGTCACAAAGCCGCACCGCAGATAGCAAATAAAGGCAGGCATATACGGCTTTTGACACGGATATACGGCTGAATTTAACTGTGTTTCCCAATTCTTCGACTTTCACCCTCTCTGCACTCTCTGTGTTCTCTGCGGTTAAATCAATAAAAGCTTATTAGACCCATGCAAAAATTACAGAGTTCCCAACCTCAAACAGCCGCCAAAAAATCATCCTACGATCGCACAGACTGGCAGCGCGGCTACGAATCCCAACCCAACGAGTCCGATTACTGGATTGACGACATAGAAGGCGAAATCCCCGCCGGCTTGCAAGGCACATTCTTTCGCAACGGGCCCGGATTATTAGATGTCAACGGCCAGCGCATCCACCACCCGTTTGACGGCGACGGGATGGTTTGTGCGATCGCAATATCCGAAGGCCGCGCCCATTTCCGCAACCGATTCATACACACAGAAGGCTATCTCGCCGAACAAAAAGCCGGAAAAATCCTCCACCGAGGCGTTTTCGGCACACAGAAACCGGGCGGCTGGCTAGCCAACATCTTTGATGTCAAAATCAAAAACATTGCCAACACCAACATCATTTTTTGGGGCGACAAACTGCTAGCACTTTGGGAAGCAGCACAGCCCTACAGACTAGACCCCCGCAGCCTAGAAACACTCGGCTTAGATACCCTAGACGGCATCTTGGAACCCGGTGAAGCCTTCGCCGCCCACCCGAGAATTGAAAAAGGGAAAAATGGCAAAGGAGACAGATTAGTCAACTTTTCCGTCAAGCCCGGTTTGTCGAGTACCATCACAATTTACGAACTCGACGAAAGCGGTAAACTTTTGCAGCGTCACGCCCATGCAATACCGGGTTTTGCCTTCCTGCACGACATGGTAATTACCCCCAATTACTGCATATTCTTCCAAAATCCCGTCAGCTTCAATCCGCTGCTTTTCTTGTTAGGATTTCGGAGTGCCTCCCAGTGCATTCAATTTTCGCCAAACAAGCCAACGCAAGCAATTTTAATTCCCCGCAACGGCACTGATGAGGTGAAGATATTAGAAACGGAACCTTGTTTTGTCTTCCATCACTGCAACGCATGGGAAGAAGGAGGCGAAGTTTTTGTAGATTCAGTTTGTTACGAATCATTTCCAACTGTAGAAGCAGACGGCGATTTTCGCGAGATTGATTTTGATAGCGTTCCAGCGGGCGAATTGTGGCGCTTTAAGTTAAATTTGCAACACAAAACCGTGCAGCATCAAGTTGTTGAAACTCGGTGCTGCGAGTTTCCAACTTTGCATCCTAATAATGTCGGACAACCTTACCGATATCTTTATATCGGTGCTGCGGATTCTCCCACGGGAAATGCTCCTTTGCAAGCTATCCTCAAAATTGATTTCGTGACTGGTGAAAGGCAAATTTGGAGTGCGGCGCCGCGCGGTTTTGCGGGGGAACCGGTGTTTGTTACCCGTCCCGATGCTGTTGCTGAGGATGACGGCTGGCTGCTGCTTTTAATGTATGATGCAGCTCATCATCGATCGACCTTAGTGATTTTAGATGCTCGCGACATCACCAAAGGGCCCCTAGCGCGCTTGCATTTAAAACAGCACATTCCCTACGGTTTGCACGGCAGTTTTACACCCAATGTACTGCTTCCTATCGGTTCGTAGTTGCGCTACTATGGGCGGGCTCTCCTGCCCACCCCACAAGAAGGAAAATTGAACTCTTGTGGAACAGGCCGGAAAGCCTGTTCCTGAAAATGGTGCAAAATCTCAGTTAAAACTGAGATTTTGCACCATTCTCAATAAGCCTTTTACGAGCGGGCTCTGGGGCCCACGCCACAAGAAATTCACTCTTAGTGCGACAGGCCGGAAAACCTGTTCCTGAAAATGGGGCAAGATGTCAGTTTTCACCGATTTTAGCTATGAGACACAAGTTTTAACCCCTGACGGACTGGCGGACTGGCAGACTGCGGGAAATACTAACAACAAATCAAAATGTAAAATATCCATAATAAATGCAAACTGTCAACAAATTTAAGCTCAAAAAAATACTTATTTTAATTTGCAGCCTCGCCGTAAGTTGGGCAATTATCTTATTTATTTACTCTCACAATGCTAACGCCCAAGAGCCTTACAGACCGTCTCAAGATACCGCTGCGCCCCTCAAAGGCTTGGTAGAAGTCAAAATGGCGGTAATTGCAGTTGATCCCATTAAAAACGAATTAGAAACCCGCTTGCAGTTTGAACTCAAAGGTATTTATAAAAAAGGGCCAACTTACCCGGCTCAAGACTTGTTAATGACAGTTAACGGCGCAAATGTACAGGATTCGGAAATTACCTTTAAAGAAGGCAAACCGATGATTGTCCCTGCATTAAAATTTAACTTAGTCAAGGGAAAAATTAACAATTATCCGTTTGACAAGCACATTGCTAAAGTAGCTATCTCGATCGACCCGCTACCTTCGATTGGTAAAAAGTTTGCTCCTTTTGAACTGAATCCCGTGCCGTTGGAATTTAAGTTTAATGCCGATGTTCCCGGTTTCGACATCAGTTATAAGCCGATGGAAGAGAATTCATCTATCTTTATTTATATCGATGTTTCTGCAACTCGCTCGCTGCCAGTGAAATTCTTTGCCTTAGTGATTATTGTGATCATGTGGGTGCTGTCAACTATGGCACTTTTGCTAGCATTAAAAGTGATGCAATCTGGGAAGTTGCCGGAAGTGGGAATGCTGAGTTGGACTGCTGTGATGCTGTTTGCTTTTCCCGCTATTCGCAATGCTCAACCGGGGGTGCCGCCCGTGGGCACTGCCAGCGATTTCCTTTCGTTTTTTTGGACAGAAATTATAGTTGTGGTGGCCTTAGTTATTATTGGTAGCTGTTGGTTGAAGCGGTATCATCCGCCAAGTGAATGATTTTAGATTTGAAGAATTTACCCCAGAAATAAATCAGGGGGCTTGTACCTCGATACTTTCAATTAACCATCAACAGCCAACAGCCAATAGTCAACACTTAACTAAATTCAAAGATTTAATGTTTGACTTCCAAATTCTCAATATCCTTTGCGGGTACGCCCAAACCTCGCAAGATAGTAAAAGCAATAATTCGATATCCCGACGGATTGGGATGAACTCCATCTGCAGCTAACAAATTCAAAGTTTTACCCGCGTGCTTTTGATACGTGCCGATAACTTCCCGAAACGGTGCATTCAAATCGATAAATAAGCACTGATTCTGCAACGCAATTTCTCGCATCGCGGCAATGTAGTCTTGCAACCTGCGATTTTCTGGGCAGTCGAGAATTTCGCCGATCGGAGTAGGAGAAAGCAGTACAACTCGAATTCCTGCAGCTTTTGCCGCCAGCACCATTTGAGTTATTTTCTCCCGATATTGTGCCAGTGGCACTCCCGTGGGCAACTTGCCTTGCGGATAAAACCGCAGGTTTTGGAAGTCAAAAAAAGCGTGCCAAACGTCGTTGACTCCGACATTAATCATCACTAAATCTGGCTTTTGGTCGATCGCATCTTTCTGGAAGCGCGCTTGCATATCCGTCGCCTTGTTACCGGAGATTCCGGCGTTGACGATTTCAATTTTGCGATCGGGATAAAGGGCATTCAGATACCGTTGCAGCAGCCAAACGTAACCTCCGGGGTATTTTCCGGCCTCGGTGATGCTGTCGCCCACTGTCACAATTTTGCGCCGGCCCGCCAGCACGTTTTGGATTTCTGGCGGCGGCGTTGCTTCGGATACGGATTCTTTAAACACTGGAATTAAAGAGTTAGGAATGTTGAAAGCAATAATAGCAGCAATTAGGGCTGAGGCAAGTCTGATTAAAACTTGCCTCAGCCGGGATTTGGGACGGGGCGATCGGGCATTTGCAGACATAAGGAAGAAGGAAGAATAAAAAAGAGCCTATTTGATGCGTGTCCTCACTTTAATCGTAGATTTTAGCCTGAGTCTTCTGAGAGTGAGCCATCAATTTCGCTATAGTTGCAAACAATCCTGGACTTCGGCGTGAGACGTTCGGCGAGATCGGTCGATTTGCGATCGGTCGAACGCTGAGGAATGACGTTTATTGCAGGTTTGAGTGTTTAGTATTGCAGGTCGCTACATATCCCTGCTAGTCGGTTTAAGGTTTTGCACAAAGTTCATCCACCGCTGAACCTTAGAACCGGTGATGTCTAAAATCGGAATAGAATAGACATCTGATTCAGGAGGGCCGCCCTCAGTATCTTTGGCAATGCTTGTGCGTTCTGGCTTACCTAAGCCGTAGGTTGAAGCCATTTCGCTAGCTAAACTACAGGGAATTCTAAAGTTTCCCATGCGAATACTTCCATTACCTGCTGAATAAACCCATTCATAACCGGAAACGCCTCTAAACTGCTGGCACAAAAAATGGGAAGTTTCAAACATTTTGGCAAGATGAACATCGTAGAAACGAAGCTTGCCACCGTAAGCCGGTTGAGTTGTATCTCGATTGGGTGCAGTAAGTTGCATGAGGACAAAGCCTCCCCTAGCTTCTGTCCCACCATACCGAATGCTCAGCGGCACCTGGGTGCTTTCTTGAGCCAGGATGATGTTAACCTTTTGAGTAAATTTAGCGCTGTCAGCCTCAGCAATTGTTTCGCTACCCAAGTAAGTAGGAGCAGAAAAAGCGAGGTTTGCAGGCAGTAATATAACCGCACAGGTTATTAGTTTTGCCAAATTGTGGCGCTCTGCTTTTTTGGCGATCGCGTATGTTTTTCTTAGCACAGTTCGATAAGATGACCCTCCAGCAGCACAACCGTATTATAATTACCCTCCTCAATAAATTTCGTTTTTGCGATCGCATCTATCGCGCGATCGCTCAAAATTCAAAATGTCAAATTAAAATTGTACCGCTCGATAACTGAGCGCAATGGTAAGCAAAGCCGATGCCGCCAGCGCCGCAGCCGTCCGAACATGATTCCAGAACGTCCATTCGGTAAGGTATCTAGCCCATAGGCCCGCACCGTCAGTGCTGCTTGGCTCGACAGTCGCCAGCGCATCATTTAGCGGCACATTGAACGCGATCGTCACTCCTACAGTACCCACAAGATAGAGTAGGCTGCCAAGGAGTAAGTAAGCGGCACCGGGTTGGTGCCACTTTAACAGCGAGGAGATAGCAAGAAAGATGCAAGCAACAGCCGTTGCGAATAGCGCCGTCATAAACAACGGATTAATCGCCGTTATATTGATGGCTTGCATGGCGGCAATACCCTGTGCTGGTTGGAGTCGGGCAAGGGCTTTCATCACAAATGTCGAGAAGGCGAAGAAGACTCCAGCAATCAGCCCGCAGCCTAGTGCCGAGAAAAGCTTCAATGTGAAAACCGAGTAGTCAACCATTGCCATAAAACCTCCTGCGAATTAATGTCCAATGCCTTGTTAGTGCATTGTGTCGTTGTATTTTTAACCTTGATATTGAGCCGAGAAACTTGACGTAAAGTGGACAGGGTGGAAAGCAAACCGCAAATAAAAGTTAAGTTCTCAACCACTACCATGCTCTTATTAAGAGCTAAAAGCAATCTAGCAGAGAGTTAAGGACTAAATCACTTACCACTTAAAAAATGTGGCTGATTTTGATTGTCAATGCTATACTACTTCGTAGTAGCTAAAAGCTTAGGGATTCCAGCACTCCCTGCTTGACCAAAAGCAGGTGTTACTATTCAAACTTAGCACTCACAGACAACGTAACCTCCGGGGTATTTTCCTGCCTCGGTGATGCTGTCGCCCACTGTCACAATTTTGCGCCGGCCGGCGAGAACCTTCTGGATTTCTGGCGGCGGCGTTGCTTCGGATACGGATTCTTTAAACACGGGAATTAAGGAGTGAGGAATGTTGAAGGCGATAACAGCAGCAGCAATTACGGCGATCGCAAGTCTGATTAACACTGACCTTAGCCGGGGTGTGGCATGAGGCGATCGCGCATTGGGAGACACTACGCAGTTTCCGTCTAAAAGTAGAACTATTTATGTCGGCAATAATCATATCCACTTTCGGAGTTTTTGTCACTTATTTTAATAAGTCAGTCCTGGACGAAAAAAAGCAACGTTTTGACGCCTAATCGGAAGTTATAAGCTTTAACCCAGAAACCTGATTCTTGACCCCGTATGGGTAAGTTTTATACGACGTGAAGTTACTTAGGTTTTTGTCGCCCACATCTCTCGGTGTAATTGCCATCACAAAAAAGCTCCCAAAATATCACATGATTTTTGCTACTTACAGCACAACTTTAGAAGGGAAGCGCGGTTTATAATAATCTTGATAAGTTCAGGAAACAAGTTTTCATCCGAGGTTAAAGCAATGGTAGCAAATTCAAATTTTTTATATCCTCAAAATCGCTATTACGGTGAAGTAAAGCCAGAGAATGTGGTATTTAATGCGAATTTACAAGAGTTTTCTCAGCGGGTGGGTTACATCAGCTCCTTGACATCTAACGGTAAAATCTCTGTGGAACAGGCATTTACTCAGATCCAAACACTGTGGGAACAGGTGGAAAAGTCGAAAACGCAGTTGGGAATTGGCGAAAATCCATTTTCAGCTTGAATAATTAGCGGTTGGCTTTGACGTTGGTTTACGCACCATAGATGCCGATCGATTATTCCACAGCTTAAGATAAAAAAGTTGCTAGTGGCGATCGACCTTTTTGCCTATGAGTTCCGACCTAGTTCCTCTCCTTCCCAAAGTATCCGTCGGCCGCCGCGCCGCGGCCCTCTGCATCGACGGAATCGCTGTTTGGCTGCCCAGTTTGCTTCTGGGCACTAATGCGATCGTCCAAACCATATTTTTTGTCCTGCTGTGGCTGATAATGCGGGTAGCCATCGTCAGGAAAAACAAAGGTCAAAGTCTCGGGCGCTGGGCTTTAGACATGAAAATTGCCGATACCCGATTCCAACGGACTCCCGGAGTGCAAGAACTGTGCAAGCGCGAGGCATTGCTGGGCATTTGCGCTGGCTTAGCCTTCGCAGGTATAGCTGGGCTCACATCTACCAACGCCGCCGTCTTGCTGCTGATGCTGCCCCTGGCGATCGACTGTAGCGTTGCCCTCACCTCCGCCGAAAGGTTTCCCCAAGCTTTCCACGATCGCATCGGGGGGACGATCGTCGTCGGAACCCGCCGCGGCTACTCCCTAGACATCAAAGTTAGAAGATTGCTTGACCAAGTGCAGAGCAATGTGAGAAGATAATAAATTGTGTTTAAATTAGTCGAAATTTATTTAGAATTATGGCTAAAGGCGTCCGCATCATAATTACTCTAGAGTGTACTGAGTGCCGTACAAACGTAAGCAAACGCTCAAAAGGCGTGTCTCGGTACACCACCACAAAGAACCGCCGCAACACGACGGCGCGGCTGGAACTCAAAAAGTTCTGCCCCCATTGCAACAGGCACACTGCCCACAAAGAGATCAAGTAGTGATTAGTCATTAGTCCTTAGTCATCAGTCATCAGTCATCAGTTGTTGGCAATTGATATTGAACCCGCCCAAAAACGGGTAAAAGCCCCCGACAATCCTGAGTGGAGAGCGCAAAATTTTAGACGAAGGTTCAAGCTCCCAGATTCATTTGTGGAGTCAATCTAAAATCTAAAATCTAAAATCGACTCACCCGCGAAAAGCAGATAACTAACAAATGCTTTACTGACGGCTAGCAACTAACGGCTAATAACTAAAAACTAACAGTCAACAGTCAACAGTCAACAGTCAACAAACAACAAACCATGACTTACTTTCGCCGGCGCGTTTCGCCCATCAAACCAGGAGACCCGATCGACTACAAAGATGTCGATTTGCTCAAAAAATACGTCACAGAACGCGGTAAAATTTTGCCCCGCCGGATTACCGGTTTGACGGCAAAACAGCAGCGAGACCTGACCAGAAGCATCAAAAGAGCAAGAATTGTAGCTTTGATGCCCTTCGTAAACCAAGAAGGTTAACAGGATTTGGGATTTTGGGTTTTAGATTTTGGACTGGGAATAAGACTTGCGCGAAAACAACGTCTTTCTGCTATTAAGAGGGCAGCAAGAATGCAGCGAAGTAATCGCGAAATAGGGTTGAGAGTCGCCGCAGCGCAAGTCTTAATCCAAAGTCAAAAGTTAAAAAATAAGAAAGAAAAAGAACAACTTTTTATTAGATTTTAACTGTCACAATTGACCATAAAAATTGCCAAGATCCAAAATCTAAAATCGCAAGCTCGAAACTCGATAAGTGGCTACTGTAAAAATCCAAAATCTCAAATATAAAGCTGGCAAGTGGAGAAGGGAACCTTAGTAGAATTTAGAGTGCACGGCGACCGCCGTCTGGCAGTTGCCGATCGCCCCGACGGCAAGAAAAACTGGATCGTGGTAGACGAAAACGGTCAACCGCACAGCATACCGCCCAAACAAATTAGCTACGAAGCAGTCGGAGAAACTTACAAACCCTCCGACATTCCCAAATTTCTCAAAGAAGTAGAAGCCTACTCAGATCCGTCGAGTTTGGAAGTAGCTTGGGAACTCCTAGTCGGCGACGGAGAAACGACAGATCCCGAATCCCTGGCAATGCTGTTATTTTCCGAACGCAGTGCGGCCCAGTGTTACGCGGCTTACTGTTTGCTATCAACAGATAAATTGTATTTCAAACAAAAGGGCGATCGCTACGAACCGCGACCGGCCGCCCAAGTAGCCGAAATCAAACACCAGCAAGAAGTAGAACAGCAGCGACACCAAGAATCCCAAGGATTTTGGGATCGAGTCAAACAGCGGCTGGCAGGAAAAAATGTAGATTGGGAACACAGCGATCGAACTCGCCTCGACGCCCTGGAACGCTTTGCCCTCCTCGGAGAAGAAGCAACGCACCGCACCCCGGCTTTAGAAACTTTAGCCAGCTTAGAACGCTCCGAAAACTCCGAAGCAGCCTTTGGGCTCCTAGTCGATCTCGGCCTCTGGAGTACCCACGAAAACCTGTTTTTGCGGCGCAGCCAAATTCCCCTACAATTCTCCGCAAAGGTATTAGAAGTGGCCCAACGCTGCCTAGAAAATCCCCCAACCGACTCCGACACAAATCGTCTCGATTTAACTCACCTCAAGGTTTACACGATCGACGACGAAAGCACCACCGAAATCGACGACGGCCTCAGCTTAGAATTCCTCGAAAACGGTCAGCAGCGACTCTGGATACACATCGCCGATCCCACCCGCTTGCTTTCCCCCGGAGACGAACTAGACCTCGAAGCCAGAAAGCGCACCACTACAGTTTATCTGCCCACGGGAATGATTCCCATGTTTCCCCCAGCTTTGGCAACCGGGCCGATGAGTTTAATTCAAGGTAAAGAGTGCAGCGCGCTCAGCTTCAGCGTCACCTTAGACGAAATCGGCGCGGCTCAAGATTACAGCATCCACATCAGCACCATAAAACCCACCTACCGCTTGACCTACGATGACGTAGACGAAATGCTGGAGTTGGGAATCGAAGCAGAACCCGAAATAGCAGCGATCGCACAAGCGGCAAAACTGCGGCAAAAATGGCGGGAAGCCCAAGGCGCAATCAGCATTTTCATGCCCGAATCCGTCATCAAAGTCAACGGCGACGACATCAAAATCCACGTCATCGACGACTCCACAGCCCGGATGCTAGTAGCCGAAATGATGATTTTAGCCGGCGAACTAGCCGCCCGCTACGGTCAAGCTCACAGCCTGCCCATACCATACCGCTATCAGCCACAGCCCGAACTCCCTCCCGATGAAGAACTGCTGGCCGTGCCTGCTGGCCCCGCCCGCGCTTGCGCCGTGCGCCGCTGTATGCCCCGCAGCGAAATGGGCCTCACCCCCGGACGCCACGCCGGCTTGGGTTTGGAATTATACACTCAAGTTACTTCTCCGATCCGCCGCTATACCGACTTGCTGACTCACTTCCAAATCAAAGCCCACCTGCGCGGCGAACCCCTACCTTTTACGGCTGAAGAAATACAGGACATTGTGATGTGTCTCGGCACCGCAGTTAAAGAAGCATCCACTGTCGAACGCCAAACTAACCGCTATTGGGGATTGGAATATTTGCGGCGCAACCCAGACGAAGTTTGGGAAGCTTTAATGCTGCGCTGGTTGAGGGAAGACAGCAATCTCGGATTGATTTTATTGGAAGAGTTGGGTTTAGAATTGGCAATGCGATTTGGTCGATCGGTCGCCATAGGCGATCGGCTAGAAGTCAAAGTCACTCACTGCGATCCGCGATCGGATGTCATTAACTTCCAAGAAATGATCTTTGAAGCTGCACAATAGGATTTGAGATTTGAGATTTTAGACTGCAAAAATCTGCGTTGAAGGCTGAAACTGAGGATAAATCTCGTTTTTAGTCGAGTTTCTGACCGAAAGCATCCAGGATACAAGCCCCCGGATTCATCCGTCCAGAAATAAAAAACCTGTATCCGATGAAACTTGCCCCCCGAATTTATCCGTGGGGTCAATGCTTCAATTCTTTAATCTAAAATCTAAAATCCAAAATCTAAAATCGATTGACCCCCTCGCATCCCCCTTGTCAAGGGCAGGGGGTAAAAAAGATGATGGGTTCATATCTAGTCCTGTAAAATAATCGTAATTCTTGTCAGGGCGGGTTCACCCCCGATCTGTAATATCAGCCAGAAATCCCGTAAACCCGCCCCGACCAAAATATTGTGGTCGATCGATTGGACATGATATCTAATCCAAGACGGGTAATACTTTTGACGTTAAGTTGACACGCTTTGTTATCTCCTCTCTTCCTGTGTTTCCTTTGCGTGCTCTGCGGTTAATAAAAAAAACTTCAGCATTGTAAAAATTGGAAGTTTTTACCGCAGCCTAGTAATCTAAAATCTAAAATTTAAAATTTAAAATCGCAAAATGCCCAATTCAATTAGCCAAGTTCAGCCGCCGCTGGAATTCATACCCCCAGCCTACAACCCGCTAGTGATGCAAGGTTGTAAGCAAATACTCCCCTGGTGGCTGCGATTTCGGACGAATATCAGCCACATCCAAGCCGAAAACGTCGAAACCCTCGCCGAACTATTCCACCAATTTCAAAATCAGAAAGTTCGCTTCTTGCTAGCCTTCCGCCACCCCAACTCAGACGATCCGTACTGTTTGGGACAACTAATTTGGAAACTCGTTCCCCAGGCGGCGCGGGCAAAAGGCATTCCCCTAAAATTCCCGGTACATTCCCACTTTATCTACGATCGCGGCATTCCCCTGTGGGCCGGTGCGGGCGTCGGCTGGTTGTATTCCCACCTCGGCGGCACTCCGATTGTTCGCGGAAAAATCGATCGCCTCGGATTGCGATCTGGCCGCAATTTATTTGCCAACAGCCAATTCCCGATCGCCGCCGCCCCAGAAGGCGCCACCAACGGTCACAATGAGATAGTTAGCCCCCTCGAACCGGGAATTGCTCAAATGGGCTTCTGGTGCGTTGAAGATTTGCTAAAAGCCGGGCGCACTGAAAAAGTTTTAATTGTGCCGATCGGCATTCAATACCGCTATGTCAACCCACCTTGGCAACCCCTAGAAAAACTTTTAACTCAATTAGAAATTGATTGCGGACTGCCACCCTTAGATCGCACCGAGATCGCCAACTTAGAGACCGCCAATCCCGATTCCGAAAACCCTAATCACAAATTCCAATATCTGCGCCTTATCCGACTGGGCGGTCATTTGCTAGCAGTGATGGAAGAGTTTTACAGCCGTTTTTATCATAAAACATTACAGCCACAAACATCTATTTTAACATCGTTATCGCTCCCAGAAAAAACTGCAAACGATTCGGGCAATGAAGTAATGATCGCTCGACTGAAAGCACTGTTAGACGTGGCTTTGCAAGTAGCAGAAGAATATTTTAATTTAAAGCCAAAAGGCAGTTTAATAGACCGCTGCCGCCGTCTGGAACAAGCAGGCTGGGACTATATTTATCGAGAAGATATCAAAAATATTGCAGCACTTTCTCCCTTAGAAAGAGGATTAGCAGATCGCCTCGCTGAAGAAGCAAGTCTTCGGATGTGGCACATGAGACTTGTAGAAAGTTTCGTGTCCGTCACGGGCAGGTACGTCGAAGAAAAGCTGACAGCAGAACGTTTGGCAGAAACAACTTTACTGCTGTGGGACGTACTGGCTCGCATCAAAGGGGGAAATCCTTTCGGCCGACCGAAGTTGGGCAAACAGCAAGTACAAATGACCGTGGGCGAACCGATATCAGTGGGCGATCGCTGGGAGGGATATCAAACCAGCCGCAGGTTAGCAGTGGCAGAACTCACTCAAGACTTGCAATCAGCTTTAGAAAGAATGATTAAATCTTAATTAGTCCGATCGGGAAGATGTTCAAGGGAAGAAGGAAGAGGTTCGAGGGAACAAGGAATATATATTTTTCTTTCCTACCTTTTTCTTTTGTGAAGTGTAAACACATTGTTATAGACTTTTGGAATAGGTCTAATGAACCGCCAACGCTCGCTCGACAATGAACCAATAAAAAATACCAATGACTAACCAACCTATCGATTTGTCTACTAACTCAATTAAGGTAAAACTGCTGAATTATTTAGCGCAGGAATTGCTCACGCCGCTCACTTCTGTTCTCGGCATGGCAAGCGTGTTGAAACAAGAAATTTATGGCCCCTTAACGAGCAAGCAAAAAGAATATATTGATGTGATCCAAGACAGCAGCCGATCTTTGCGATCGCTAGTTGAAGAAATTTTGGAACTGGCAGAACTAGATGATTCCGCTTTCACGTTGAAGCGAACCGCAGTCGATATAGAAACTTTGTGCCAGCAGGTTGTGACAATCTTGTTGCCTGCGGCAAGTAGGCGAGAGCAAGAAATTAATTTGTCGATGGGGCCCGGGCCGCGCATCTGGTTGGTCGATAAAGATAAGGTTCAGCAAATGCTGCACCACTTAATTTTTAGCATTATTCAATCTGCTGGGGCAGGCAGCGTGATTCGAGTCCACGTTTCTCGGAAAGAAGACGGTATCAACATCGGAGTTTGGGTTTTTCATCCTTGGTTGGGAGAAAGTTTGCCCCATGCTAAACTCTACACCGACTACTTGTTGAAGGTCGGATCGGGTAGCGGTTCGCCGTCGAACTCCGAAACTGACTCCCCCGGAGAACCGCAACTCCCGACACAGGGTTCGCAGCGATTAACGCTGGCGTTTTCTGAGTTGGCGGGTTTGGTGGCCCAGAATGCCGAGGATACCGCACCGGTGTTAGCTGGTTACGGGGCCAGGGAACGCTTGGGGCTGCTGCTTTGCTGCCAATTGGTGGAAATTCAAGGCGGTCAACTCTCGATTCAAGGGGCCCCGGAATCTGGATATCGCTACGTGCTCTGGCTCCCCTGCACCAATGCTACGGAATTGTTGGAAGGCTAAAGAAGGAAGAAGGAAGAAGGAAGAAGGAAGAAGGAAGAGGGAAGAAGGAAGAAGGAAGAGGCAGTGTACAGGACGTAACTGCTGAAAGAAGGAAGAAAAATAACTCAACTTTTTTCAATTACCAATTCCCGATTACCAATTCCCGATTACCAATTCCCAATTACCGATTCCCAATTACCAATTACCGATTACCAAGTACAAATCTACAATAGCAATGAATTCAGTTTGGCAACAGTTAACTCTGGCAAATTTGCCGCTCTCTCAGTGGCAAAGTGGAAGTTATTTATTAAATTTAGCGATCGGCTCTTTGCGCAGTTGGCGCCAGAGTAGCTGGCTGATGCAGTGGGCAGAACCGCTGGGTTTTGTTTTGCTGGCCTTGACTTTCGGTTTGGGGCCATTTGTGAACAATGCCTTGGTGGGAGTGTTGATGGCGGCTGGCGCTGCATTTTGGGTGCTGCTGACTGTTTCCGACGATCGCGCGATCGCCTTGACGCCCATTCACTTGCTGGTTCTGCTGTACTGGGGCATTGCCACCGTCGCAACCGCGATGTCGCCAGTGAAAGCTGCCGCTTTTACGGGTTGGAGCAAGCTAACGCTGTATTTGCTGTTTTTTGCGCTGATGGCTCGGATATTGCGATCGCCCCGTTGGCGATCGTGGTTAATTGCCGTATTTTTGAACGTCGCTCTAGTTGTCAGTTTCTACGGCGTGCGGCAGTGGATTGACAAAGTGCCGCCATTAGCTACTTGGAACGATCCGACTTCTACTCAAGCCGATGTCACGCGAGTTTACAGCTTTTTGGGCAATCCAAACTTGCTGGGTTCCTATTTGCTGCCGGCCATTGCATTGAGCGCTGCCGCACTTTTTGTGTGGAAAGGATGGGGAACAAAATTTTTAGCGCTGACTATGCTGGTGGTGAATTGCGCGTGTTTGCGCTACACAGACAGCCGGGGTGCTTGGATCGGTTTTGTGGCTCTGCTTGTGGTATTTTTAGTGCTGCTTTGGTATTGGTACAGTCCTTTGATGCCTCGGTTCTGGCGAACTTGGGCCCTGCCGTTAGGGTTAGGAGGTTTGGCTGGGGCCTTGATTTTGGGAGTGGCTGTAGTGGAGCCGCTGCGCGATCGAGTTTCGAGTATGTTTATCGGCCGAGGTGACAGCAGCAACAATTTTCGGATTAATGTTTGGACGGCAGTAATTGACATGATTCGCGATCGACCGATTCTCGGAATTGGCCCGGGAAACACTGCTTTTAATAAAGTTTATCCGCTTTATATGAAGCCAAGATTTACTGCTTTGAGCGCTTATTCCGTGCTGCTGGAAATTGCAGTAGAAACCGGTTTTATCGGTTTAATATCTTTCCTTTGGCTGATGACAGTCACCGTCAATCAAGGTTTGTTGCAGATAAAAAATCTGCGGGATTCACAATTTAAGATTTCTAATTTAGAGGAAGAATCCCGAAATCCAAAATCTAAAATCCAAAATCTAAAATCGAGTCAGGGGTTTTGGTTGATTGGGGCGATCGCAACTTTAGCAGGCATGATGGCCCACGGTTTTGTCGATACAGTTTGGTACCGACCGGAAGTTAATATGCTTTGGTGGTTGATGGTGGCGATTATTGCTAGTTTTTACAGCAACTCGCAGCAGCAGCCTGATTCAGTTTTGACGGAGGGCGAGTAGATAGAATTGCTGGCGGGGTTTTCTCCCCGCCCGGTGCGGATTCCAGCAACAGCGGACACAGCAATTATTAATAGTTATACCAGTTCAAAAAAAGAATGCAGCTTTATGCAAGCTGCAAACCATTATAGTCATTAAGTTGTTTCCAATTCTTCAATTATTTAATCTCAAATCTCAAATGCTATCAGGTGCGCACTGCGCACCGTCCATACTACTACATACTACATACCTGTTGCTGTAAAGCGCTCAGGGTACACTCTACAAAATTTATTGAAAATAACTCTTATTCTGCGCTATCCGAAGGCATGACGAATCTTGGGCACGGATACTTTCCACCATCTCTATCTCTGCACCGCCGCCACGTCGATTGATTGAAGTCGAACGGCGTTTCGACTGATTCATTAACTGTAATTTTAACAGTCGAAGGAGTTGGCAGTGCTGTTGAGGCTTGACTTAGCTCCAGTACCGTTATAATTGCCAGTATGGTTGATGAAAACAAAACTGTGCGTTTCATTTATTTGTTTTTTCCTCGTTTAATCGTTGACGTGCCATTCCTATCCATATATCCTCATCGAATTCTTGAGAATCCGCATACTTTAGACAAATTTTCCACTGCGGTAGCGCTTCCTTCGTGTTTTTCATCTTTTCTAGGACTTGCGCTTTTAAGCAGTAAGTTGCTGGTCTTTCAGTATCAAGTTTAATCGCTGCATCCAGATGTTGCAATGCCTCTGAATATCGACCCTGTTCGAGGCGCGCCCATCCCAAGTTTTTGAGTAAAGAATATTTAACTTGATCGTCCTCAGCTAATTTCAAACCTTGCCACAGCAAGTGAACGGCAGCAGCAGAGTTTTTTTGATCGATTATATACAAGCGAGCTAGATTGCTGTAAGCTGCTGGCAGACCGAGTTTTGCAGCTTGCAAATATTTTCCTCGAGCGCACTGTAAATCTTGCACTTCTTCGCAAAGCCATCCCAAATTGTAAAGAGCTGTGCGGCTTTTGGGATCTACAGAAAGTGCTAACTCATAGGCTTGTTGAGTATCAGCCAATCGATTGGCTTTGTAGTTTTCAAAGGCAATATTATTAAAAAATGATGCCAATTCGGGCAACCCAATTTGCCAGCCACCAAAGCCTACTGCTAGCATCACCAAGAAGGCTCCCCACTTCGAGGTGTGATGCTTTTTTGCTGGCTCTTTCATAACATTGAAAATGTTAGCTAATGGTCTCATTTTTAGCATATTTTAACCTGAGAGTTGGGCTATATTTTGTTTGCCAGATTTAATTGCCACCCTAATGGCATCATAATCTTAGGAAAGGACTCAGGCTTGAGCCCATTTCTCATAAGAGTTTGCAAGTCCACAGCCGAATGCTTGGGTAATGCTCCCACTACCTAGATGTATTCGAGCATAGGTTAATCTTTCATGATGCTCCACAAGCTATCCGGATATTTTCAGAAAAAAAGCAGGGGGAAGCAGGAAGAAGGTAGAACTGTTCCCCTTTCCTAAGTAATAATACTTAGGCAGCGGTCTGTCGATCGACAGTATGCGACTGTATTAGGAGATACAGCACGCAGGTTTATGAAGTACAGTAGTGACACGGCAATACTTTGATCCTAGAGGGATTGCTCGATGGGGGTGTATTTCATCAACTTGCAATCTGCTGTAAGATGGACTTCGGTGAAATAACTCTAATTAAGTTGATAGTGACGACGGAAGTCCTCAAAATTCTCAACGGGGATATCGAACAATTTTATGATGAGTAATTAACCGAACTCGATTTAAAATAATCAATCACTAATCAGCAATCACCAATCATTAATCACTAATGACTCCTGACTAATAAACATCTCCAAAAATAAAACTAAAACCTTATAGTAGCAAAGGTTTTAGTTTCTTTTCCGGAGATGTCTAATGAGTAATGACTAATGACTAAAATTGCTTCATGGCTCTTTCCATATCCCGCTTGTCTTCGCGTTTCTTCAAATCTTCGCGCTTGTCGTACAGTTTTTTCCCTTTTCCCAAACCGATATCAAGTTTTACCCAGCCGCCTTTCAAATACATTTTTAACGGCACTAAAGTCAAACCTTTTTCTTCGACTTTGCCGATTAATTTGCGGATTTCCTGCTTGTGCATCAGCAATTTACGGGTGCGGCGAGGCTCGTGATTAAAATAGTTGCTAGCACTTCTCCAGGGCGAAATGTGAACGTTGATCAGCCACAGTTCGCCATTCCGAACTAAGCCATATCCGTCCCGCAAATTAGCTTTTCCTTCCCGAATTGATTTGACTTCGGTTCCCTTCAACTCGATGCCTACCTGATATGTCTCTATAATTTCATATAGATGGCGCGCTTGTCGGTTATCGCTAACAATTTTGTATCCTGGGCTTTTTTCGCTCATTTTTACCTCCGCTAAAATTAATTATTATAACGCTAGCTCCTCTGTAGAGAAAATCGAAACTTGACAAAACTTAAATAATCGGTCTAGGCATTACCAATTTTGCTGAGCTAAGATGTCACCAACGTGAATGTCAAGCGGTATCATGCAGCGCACCAATATTCCCAATTCTGACCTTCCAGATGCTGTCAGTCCCAATTCAGGGGTTAATTTGGTTTGGCTGGCTCCTTTTTTGTTAGCGCTTGCTTGGTTTTGGGCTAATATCTCGGCAGTTAAGTGGCTGTTATCCTCGCTTGTTGAGATACCCACACTGTACAAGATAGTAATTGCTTTTTTGATTGTAGCATTAGTAGTGCGATCGACTGGGAACTCCGTTAGCGCAGCCCTCGAAGAGGATCGCCCGCCGGGATTTTCGCCAAATTTCGTTTTGAGGCGATATCCGCTGCTGTTGATGTTGGGTGCGGGTATTTGCTCGATCGCCCTTCAGTGCATAATTGATATCAAACAAATTACTGTCCTGCTATTTATCCTCGGAACTTACGGGCTGTGCGGCTTATTGGTGGAGCCGAACTTTTGGCGAAAAAACTTGCCAGTTGCGGGCTTGCTGGCTTGTATTTTACCGTTCAACACTCAGTTGAATAACGGATTAGGTTTGCCGGCGCGAGTGCTGACTGCTCAGGTAGTAGAACAATTGCTCTCAATGCTGCACGTTGGGGCTATTTCTTCTTACGATATCATCGTTTTGGAAAACGGCATCGCTCACGTTGACGTGCCTTGCAGCGGCATTAAAACACTCTTAGTGGGTACGCTCTTTTTGCTAACTGCTACCTGGTTAGAATGCCGGCAATTGAGTTTAAAATGGCTGGCAGTATGCGCTGCTAATTTCTTAATGTTAGTGTCTGCTAACGCTTTACGGGTTGCCGTGCTCGTGCTGGTTGCCCAAGTTTTCCAACAGCAAACTTATGCAGAAATTCTGCACGTCCCCCTGGGAATTGTGGGTTTAATCTGCGCTTGCTTCTTAAGTTGGTTGATGCTGCAAAAAGTTCCGAAATTTCAAGAAACAAAAGAAATTGATTTTAACTCGCAACGAGATTTACAAATACTCAAAAATCAACCTCTGGCTAAGCTCGGACTAATTGTGGCGGTGGCGGTTTTGGGTGCAATTTCTCAATTGTATCATGTAGAAAGTGAAAAATTAGCGATCGCCCCCCTGAAATTTCCCGAACAAATTGTATCCGAATCAATCCCGCTGAATGCCAGCGAACAAAAATTCTTTGGCAATTACCCAGGCACCCAAACAGAAAAAAAGAGATTTGTCTCAGGCAACTTGCGCGGTTCCATGCTCACAGTAGCGAGCACATCTTGGCAAACTTATCACGCACCAGAGCTGTGTTTTATAGCCAGCGGGATTCCCGTCAATCGAATAGAAAAAAAACAGCTAACTCCTGCCGTAACTGCGCGCTGGCTCTCTCTCAAAGACAACCAACTATCTGCTGCCTACTGGCTGCAATCGGCGCAGCAAACTACCGATAACTTCTTGTCGCGCATCGGCAGCGACATTACCCATAAAAATCATACTTGGGTGCTAGTTTCTATTCTATTTGATAGTTCTGTAAATCCCGCAAATTCTGAAATACAAAACTTCGCTAATACTGTACACAATGCCGTAAATGATAGCTTAAAAAGAGGCAAAAATGAAAAGATTAAAACTGGTATTTAATATAATTTTTCAGTCAATTTTTTGGCTGTGGAACCTGACATTTTTATCAATCGTTTATCTCGGAATTTTGCCCTATGTAGGAATTCCATTAATTCAAGCCACAATAGATGGAATTATTCCCCTTGAGTTTTTCTTAACCCTAACAGCACTGATAGCAATACCGACAATATCTACCGCAATCGGATTCAGGACTTTTAGGAAGCAACCATTGCAGCTAATGCGATTGTTTTACGGAGTAGAAACGCCCTTATTTTTGCTTTGCTTACTTCGGTTGTTTCTGCTGCGAGAACTCACCCCAGCTAGTTCTCAAATCATCGCTACTCTTGCTTTGTGCATTGCAGCATTTTTAGTGGAAATGCTGTACGGATATCTAGGGAAAATAGAAAATGTTCAAAACATTTCAGATTCCCAAACTTCCCAAAATAAACAGCCTCGTTTTTTAAGCTTAATTGGAGAAAAGCGAAGTGTATGGCTGCAACTAGGCTGCCACAGTTTAATGCTAGTAGTTGGTATTTGGGCGGCAACCTTGCTGATGTTTTACGCTCTACCAGTAGGATTATTTACAGTTGCGGGATTTTTCACTTTAGTCATTGAATTTTTCAAATTTACATGGGTATCACCATTTCTGGAGATGTTTAAATACGGGGCGTGGGCATCGGCTTTAATTTGGATACCGCTATCCTTTATCTTTTTTGGTTTAACCTGTAGCTTGTTTGTTGTCATGCCTTCGCTGTACGGCTTTCTCTACATTCATTCCGGGCGGAAAATATGGCAGAGTTTTGCTGCACAATACGGGAAAAATCAGGCGATAATCGGAAGTTTGGGAGTCATAGCAGCTTGGCTGGCTATTTTCGCCGCTTTGCAGCAGCAGCCGCAAGTTGCTGCACTGAAAATGCTGGCGACTCCGCCCGCCAATGACACGGTTCGCCAAACTTTATTAGCCAAGTCTGATATGATTCGATCGGGCTTAGTCAATGCTTATTTGTCCCCTTACCGCTACCTCAGCACTGTGGGAGAAAACAACCACATTTATGAGATATACAAAAATACTTTGAATTTTCCTGACGCAGCCGCTCAGACAGTGCAGAATAGCTATAATTTTTTAATGTCGCCGTTTTTGTATAAAGGTTCTAGTGCAGATGTTAAAAAAGCTGAAAAACTCTACGGCGAATTCTTCGATACGGAACTTCAAAAAGGCGACACAGAAGCAGTAAAACACGCGGTGCAGTCAACATTTAACCGAGAAGAAGCTAAAGCTGGTTTGCTGAATGTCAATGAGGAAAAAGTATGGTTGCAGTCGCAAGAAGTTACAGTCAAAGAAAACGGCGATTGGGCTGATGTTCAACTCTACGAAGTTTACAAAAATCAAACAACAAACTTGCAAGAAGTATTCTACTACTTTTCCTTGCCGGAAAGCGCCTCAGTGACAGGAATTTGGCTGGGAGATACTGGGGATTTGAAAAAGCGTTTTGCATTTACTGTATCGCCTCGCGGTGCCGCCCAGCAAATTTACAACCAGCAAGTAGTGGAAAGGGTAGATCCGGCTTTGCTAGAACAAATTGGCCCGAAACAATACCGCTTGCGGGCTTTTCCAATTCCGGTTAAACGAGAGTTTTCGGGAACACAAACTGACGCGCCAACGGAGATGAACCTGTGGCTTACTTATAAAGTCATGCGACAGCCGCAGGGTTGGGCTATGCCTGTTTTGGCTGAAAAACGCAACATTTTTTGGAACCAAAATACTCGCCGCACGATCGCCGGAAAAGAGGTCAAATACAGCGGGAAAGAAGCAAGAGAAACTTGGCTGCCACCCTTTTTGCCCGCAGCCGCACAGCAACCGCTAACAGCGCAGCAGGCGATTCTACCGGGAGGAAATATCATTTCTGCTAAGCCGCTGACTGATGCAAATTACTCGCTACCGCAAGGCAAAAAGTTTGCAGTGATTCTCGATACTTCCCGCAGCATGGCGGCGGAAAATAATGAAGTAAAAGATACTTTTGAATGGTTGAAAGCTAATGCAGCAGGCAAAAATGCTGTTGATTTGTATGTCGCCAGCGCTGCGGGAATGCAGCCTAAGTTGGTGGAAGATGTACGCAATTTCGATGCGGCAAAGGTGACGTTTTACGGTACAATCCAGCTCAAAGATATGCTGCAACAATTTGCACAGTTGCGTGGCGATAAAAGTTACGATACTGTATTTGTGGTGAGCGATCGCCACAGTTACGAATTGTCAGACGATCGCAAACCTAAACTTTCCATCTCTGCACCGCTGTGGACAGTGCATTTGGGAGGTTTGCCCCCCGGCTACGACGACGCAACTTTAAAGGCTATTCAAGATAGTGGCGGCGGAGTTGCTACGGATATGAAAGAGGCGATGCAGCGAGTGGCGACGACAGCCGCGTCAGGCAAATCTACAGTTAGCGTTGTTGACGGCTATGTTTGGAGTTATGCCAAAACCTCGCAGTCGAAAAAAACCGCCAAATCGGCGGCAGTTGCAGAGTCAAAAAATGCCGAAAATGAAGGCTTTAAACCGATAGCTGCGCGGCAGTTGATAACTGCACTTAGCAAGCAGAAAAGTTCCAATCAATTGACGCAACTGGATGCGATGCACGCAGTAGCTAAAAATTTCAAAGTGGTGACGCCGTATTCTTCGATGATTGTGTTAGTTAATGACGCGCAAAGGCAGCAGCTAAAAGCAGCGGAAGCTAAGAACGATCGATTTGACAGAGAAGTAGAATCGGGTAAAGAGGAGTTAACTAAGCCGAATAATCCTCTGAATGTTTCGGGGGTTCCTGAACCGGAAGAATGGCTGCTGTTGGTGGTAGGCGCGATCGGGCTTTTGGCGGTTTTCCTCCGCCAGCGGCGCGCGAAAGCGGTAGGTTGAAAGTATTAAAAGTCGCAGATCCCCGGGCCGGACACGGCATTGCCGTGTCCCTACAGACGATCGCGTACAATCTATATTTACCGCTATCTTTCAGAATTTTAACTTACAGCTTCCAGCTTGGTAACGAGTAAATGACTGATGAATCATGACTCATCTATCTCCACAAAAACGCGCTCGCCCTCAATCTTTACCGGATAAGATTCCAGGGAATCGGCGGGTGCATTCAAACATTTACCGCTATCTAACTTGTACTGATACTTATGGAACGGACAGGTAATGATACCGCCGCTTACCTTACCCATGTCGATCGGATATTCTAAATGAGTGCAAGCATTACGGTAACAAGTAACATTCATGCCTTGACGATTCAAAATCAGCGAATTACCCTCAACTTTTACCTTCAAAATATCCCATTCGGGAACTTGATTCAGCCCTGTTATCTCTACCCACATATAATCTTTCTCGGTTTAAATAAATGATTGCAAACTAATGGGCGATCGCCCGAAAGGCATAGTGAACAACGAGCGATCGCGGTCTAATTCTAACGCCAACACCTCTTAAAGTCTGAATAGACTGTACAAGCTGTTGGCGGTAATTCACGCCCGCAAAGAATGTTATATCACCCCTACAGCCGCAGGTAACGCATGAGAATGCTCATAACTTCACCGGGCTTTTGAGCAGGTTGCAGCGGGCTCCACTCGCTGACAGAGGCAAAACCCAAACAGTAAAGGATGTGAATGATGCTCCTCACCGCTTTGGGAGAACCTATCAGCAGGATTTTGACGGGTTCTCGATCGGGTGGCGGAGGCTCTGCTACAGGTACTGTCGCTGTAGCAGTATCGGTTGCTGGGGGATTGGCAAGGAAGTTTTTCGGCATCAGCGTTTTGTGTTTTTGCGGTTGATGTTACCTATAGGCAACAAAATCATTCTATCCTGAATGTTACCTATAGGCAACATTTACGAAACGATCGGCCTCTGAGACAATCTGAGGCATGGGAAAAGCAGGCAAAGCACTCAAGCAAGTGCTGGAAACTTACGACATCAGCCAAAATCGCTTGGCTGTGACAATGGGGGTAGGACGTTCCAACATTCACCGGTGGGTCAATGAAAGTAGAGATCCTGTAGCAGAGGCAGTGTTGGACATTCGGAAAGCACTATCGCAAATTAATCCGCAGGCATCAGCAGATTTCATTCGTTTGTATTTAGATGATTTGGAGGAAAAACTCGAAGAGTAATAATATGGGCGATCGGGCGATTGTCTCCCGTGCCAGTTATGCTTGAGAGCAATGCTTGAATAATTTTAAGAATATGGTTAATGTCTTTATTCTTCAGCACGTTCATGAATTCGGAGACGACCGCGAAGACGTAAAAATTATCGGTATTTATTCGACTAAAACATTAGCCGAAGCTGCTAAGGCAAGAATGCTCTCCCAACCCGGTTTTATTGATGCTCCAGAAGGCTTTGATATAAGCTGTTATCCCTTGGATAAAGACCACTGGATCGACGGATATGTCACTGTTTATTATTCTGATTCTTAACCTTTACCCTACGGATGAATCTGACTCAAAATCACCCGCAACCTGTCGTAATCATCCTTCAGCAAAACACTCAAACTCCTCCCCGCTTCCACCAACCAAGATCGATCGCGCATCCGCAACTGATAAATCTCACGAATCGCCGCCGCCGTCAGCGCATCCACCGGCGCATTAGTCACCCCCAGCAGCGTCCTCAAAAAATCCAACTGCACCGTAAAATCAATCACCTCATCCGGTTCGCAGCGATAAACCGCCTGGTGAATTTGCGGCGGGCGCGGCGGCAAATACTGATAAATTTTACCCCTCGATGGGCCGTGACCGTTCAACCTTTCCGGCGCAGCCTCAAACCCGACAATCGCCACTCGAAACTCGGTTTTTAGCATCGCAAAAATCTGCGGTTGTTCCTCCCGCAACTCTTCCAGCGACAAACCCAAAGCGCGAGCTCTGTGCACCGAGTCGATCGGGCTAGTCGTAGCGTAATAAACCACGCCGTAGATTTGATTTTTCGACTCTTCATCCTCGGCCTTCACCCAACTCCCAAAAGGCGGCATCACGGGAAAGCTTAAGTCTTCCGGTTCCAAACATTGAGCCAAAAACTCAGAAGTTGCCGTCTCGATCACCTCAGCAATGCGATCGGGATGGCGCTCTTTTGTAGCAAATTGGGGTAAAGGTAAACGCATATTAGTCAGTTGGCAGTTGGTTGTTGGTTATTGGCAGTTGGCAGTTGGTTATTGGCAGTTGGCAGTTGGTTATTATTTGTAAGTGGGTACTAATAAACAATAACTAATAACTAATTACAACTGACAACTGTCAACTGTCAACTGTCAACAACCAACTGACTATTTCGCGCGACCAGCCGTAGCATCGACAAGTTCCAACTGCGATAGGCGGAACGTAATCAGCTTGTCCCAATTCCCGCCTTCAAACAGTACCGCAACTTTCCCGTCGCTAACTCGCTGGACTTGTCCTTGAAAGGTGTAGTAAATCTCACCCTTATCTTTAACTCGAACTGCCGAACCTGGAAAAATCATAATTCTTGGAATGTTAAGTTGGCTCTTTATAGCTTACCGTTTCTCGTTTCTAGTTCCCAAGCAGAGCCTGAGAACTAGGCAAATCTTCGTCAACAGGAAGACGCGAGGCAAAGCCCTGAAACGAGAGTTTGTTAGGCTAAGGCTGCTACGGAAACTTTACCGGCAATGCGACCCGCGATCGCCCGCAACTCCCTAGCTGAAGCAGAACCCGGTTGCCCCACCACGATCGGCACCCCAGAATCGCCACCTTCCCGCAACGGAATTTCCAGCGGAATGCGGCCTAACAGCGGCACTCCCAACTCAGCAGCAGTCTTTTCCCCGCCGCCGGAACCGAAAATATCGTATTGCTTGTCGGGCATATCCGGCGGCACAAAATAGCTCATGTTTTCCACAATTCCCAACACCGACACACCCAACTGCTGGAACATCTTTAAACCCTTGCGGGAGTCCAACAAAGCCACTGTCTGCGGCGTCGTCACGATCACAACACCAGCCATCGGCACCGCTTGCGCCATTGTCAACTGCGCGTCTCCAGTACCGGGAGGCATATCGACAATCAAATAGTCTAAATCGCCCCAATTCACCTGATAGAGGAACTGCCGAATGATCCCGTTCAACATCGGGCCGCGCCAAATCACGGGCTGGTCTTTGTCAATTAAAAACGCCATCGACACCAATTTGACGCCGTAGTTGAAAGCGGGTTCCAAGCTTTCCCCGCTTTTTCCGTCCCTAACCATCACTTTTGCGTCCCCCAAACCCAACATATTGGGGTCGTTGGGCCCATAGATATCCGCATCCAGCAAACCCACCCTAGCACCTGTTTGTGCCAGTGCTACTGCCACATTTACCGCCACCGTGCTTTTGCCGACGCCGCCTTTGCCGCTGGAAATTGCGATAATATTTTTCACTCCTTCAATGCCTTGGCGATCGACCACTCCCTTTTGCTGCGGCGTCTCGGCTGTCACCTCCACCGCCACTTTTTCGACTCCTGGCAACTGTTTGACCGCTTTTTGGCAATCTTCGACAATAAATTCTCGCAGCGGGCAAGCAGGCGTTGTCAGCACTAAAGTAAAGCTGACGACACCGCCGTCAATTTTGATGTTACGAATCATGTTCAATTCCACCAAACTCTTTTGAAGTTCGGGGTCTTGCACGGGTCGCAGGATTTCTAAGACTGAACTAACATCGAGTGTATTGGGCATTGTGTTCTCCACCATAGCTCTGCAATTGGGTTAGCGAATTTTCGATCGCAGGTTTAAGTATATTTTTATTGCTATTTTTTAATGTAACTTCATAGCGATCATTTGCAGACCTGCGGTGGCATAATTACATGACGACAGGATTTGGGACTCACGGTCAATCTCAAACTCAAATGCGATCGGCAAGAATTTCTACGACCGAAAGCAATTTTGTCACAATAGGCGAATTGAGCCGTGGTCGCAAATCTAAAATCTAAAATCTAAAATCTAAAATCTAAAATCGGATGACAGTTTCTACCACACTTAAAACCGCCACTTCCCCGTTTTTGCCGCCCGCTGACTCTAGAGCTAGAGTCAGCCAATTTATGAAAAGCCTACAAGACGAAATTTGTCAATCCCTCGAACAGGTCGATGGCGTTGGCAAATTTAAGGAGGACTCTTGGGAACGCTCTGAAGGCGGCGGCGGACGTTCTCGCGTCATGCGGGAAGGCAATGTTTTTGAACAGGGGGGAGTCAATTTTTCCCAAGTCTGGGGCGAAAGTTTGCCGGCTTTGATTCTGGCAAAGCACCCAGAAGCTGCCGGTCACGATTTCTATGCAACTGGCACTTCGATGGTGCTGCACCCCCGCAATCCCTACTTGCCTACGGTTCACCTGAATTACCGCTATTTTGAGGCTGGGCCGATTTGGTGGTTTGGCGGCGGTGTCGATTTGACTCCTTATTACCCGTTGGCTGAGGATGCAGCTCATTTTCACAAAACATTGAAAGCAGCTTGCGATCGCCACCATCCCGGATATTATCCGACCTTTAAACTCTGGTGCGACGAATATTTCTACCTCCCCCACCGCCAAGAAACCCGCGGCGTGGGCGGCCTGTTTTTTGACTACCAAAGCGCTCAAGGCGCGCTTTACCGCGACCATAATGTCAAAGGGAAGGCTGCTGAGTGCAGCAACAACATAGGGGTGCCGGAACCTAGGAGTTGGGAGTCGCTGTTCGCTTTTGTACAGGACTGCGGCCGGGCATTTTTGCCGGCTTACACCCCCATAATTGAAAAGCACCGATCGAAAGAATACGGCGATCGCGAGCGTAATTTCCAACTTTACCGCCGCGGCCGTTACGTTGAATTTAACTTAGTGTACGATCGAGGCACGACCTTTGGCTTGCAAACCAACGGACGCACCGAATCGATTCTGATGTCCCTGCCGCCTTTGGTACGCTGGGAATACTGCTATGAGCCAGAACCCAACTCTCCAGAAGCCGAACTCTACTCCAAGTTCTTAAAACCGCAAGATTGGGCGAATTGGATACCTCAGCAGTCACCGACCTGAGTTAAACTACTGGGACAGTAACCACCGCGATAGATAATAAATTTGAGGGAAGGGTCAGTGATTCATATTGATCAAAAAACCCACACGCTTCAAGACGGTACAACAGTTATCGTCTTAGCACCGACAGGACGGTTGGACATCACTACAGCTTGGCAATTCCGCCTCAAGTTGCAAGAGTGTATTTCCAAACTCAGCCGCCATGTCGTAGTGAATCTTGGTCAGGTTAACTTTATCGATAGTTCTGGCCTGACCTCACTTGTAGCAGGTATGCGGGATGCGGATAAAGTTAAGGGAAGTTTCCGCATTTGCAATGTTCATCCAGAAGCCAAACTGGTGTTTGAAGTCACCATGATGGATTCTGTGTTTGAAATCTTTGAAACGGAAGAAGAAGCTCTAGAGGGGGTGCCGCGCGCAAGTTGAGCACTCCTGCTGGCATCGGTTGCAGTGTCGCGGGTAATTTAAGCTTGAGACTCAGAAGCGCGCAGAAACCCAGCAGAAGAACAGGAAGCAGGTAAATTTTTGCCTGCTTCCTTCTGCCTTATTCCTTTCTTGAAAGGTTGAAACATTCACCAAAACACTAAAGTAGAAGAATATGTCAAGGTAAAGTCTTGCCTTCTCTCCTAGATAACTAAATCTTTCTTCCTTCTTTCTTGTTGCTTTGTGGTTCAACCCAATATATCAGCAGCAAAATCCTGACACTTGACAAATCTAAAAGGGCCCATTAAGGCTCCCCAGATAGCCTTGCCTGTCGTGGGGCTGATTCCTTTGTCGTAGCTGAGAAATTCCTCGCCTGCAGCTTCAAACCCCAAGTCTACTTGGTACTTTTGCCCCCCGTAGGCAAAGCCGCAGCGAGTACCCTCCGGCAAAGATGCCCGAAACCGATAGCCGTTTGAGGCTAAATTTTGCACCGCAACCGAGAGGGTGCAGCCGGGGAGGAGTTGGATTTGCTCCTTCGTTAGCTTTCCAAGCAAGTCGGGGTTGCAACCGGCTCCTTTGACGGCTTCAATGTCGTGGAACATATAATACTGAGCTTCTATAAGTCCCGGCGCTACCTGTGAGTGCCTCAGTTGCACGATGCGGGGGCGGTATGGCTTGTCTAATTCCAGAATGTTGGCTTGTTCGGCAAACAGAGTAATGCTGGGTTCGGAAAAAAGAGGAACGGGTACGGGTCTTTGCCACAAACGAAGGTGGACGTACCAAGCCGGGTCTGCTAGCGCTTGTTCCCGGTTGTCAAATTCGCCCGCCATGTACTGGGCTAAAGCTCTTAATTCAGGAGAAATTGTCATGTTTGTTTGATTTTTCAGGTTCATGGCTTGACAGAAAAAACTTATTGTGATATAGGTTGCGAAACCTGGGCTGGGCAAGTCAGAAGATTAGATTTATGAGCGATCCCAGAAGAGCTATGATTGTAAAGATACTGGGGTTTGGCTCTCGTAGTGCGACAGATTAATTGTTGCTGCCGATCGGGCGTAAAATCTTTTTGATAAAATTTTGTCTCGCAAGGAGGCGGCAACGCTTAAAAAACTGGCAATTTTTGTCAGCCAGATCGCACAAAGACTCCCCCGACTTTACTCACGCCGCGCTGGCACGCCCGCTACGGCAAAATTATTTATCTATAAGACTCAGGTGAACAATAACCGTACTGTTTCAGATACTAAGCGAAGTTTCTATACGATTCACACTCGACCGATCAACTCAATTTACCGTCGAGTGGTGGAAGAGTTGATGGTAGAAATGCACTTGCTTTCGGCAAATGCCGATTTTCAATACGACCCGATTTATGCTTTGGGTGTGGTGACAGCTTTCGATCGATTCATGCTCGGGTACGCCCCAGAAGCAGACAGAGTTTCGATTTTTAACGCTTTGTGCAAGTCCCTAGAAGACGATCCCGATCGCTACAAACAAGACGCTCAGAGATTGGAAAGCTTGGCGGAGCGACTTTCCGGGCAAGAGTTGCTCTCGTGGCTAGATCGCTCGACCAGCTTTGAAGATACAGCGGATTTGCAAGCATCTTTAGGGGCGATCGCCAGCAACCCTCAATTTAAGTACAGCCGCTTGTTCGCGATCGGTTTGTTCTCGCTGTTAGAAAAAGCTGACCCTAACTTAGTAAAAGATCAAGAAACGCGAAACGGCGCGATCGCCAAAGTCTGTGCGGCATTGCACCTCCCAGAAGACAAAGTTAGCAAAGATTTAGATTTGTACCGCAGCAATTTGGAAAAAATGGCCCAAGCGCGAATAGTGCTTCAAGATGTCATCCAAGCGGAACGAAAAAAACGCGAAAAACGAGAGACAAAAGTTACCGTCGGCCCCTTGGGTGACTCTTCTGACAGCAACAATTAATTGTTTGAAAGAAGAAGGAAGTTCGGCAACGGATTTTATAACGGATGTAACGGATGTCAGGAACAAGGAAGAAGGAAGAGGGAGTTTTTTATTTTTTACATCAAATAAAAACTCTTAAATTTTAATTTTTTTCTTGAATTCTGGCTTCGGTCTTGTGCCTTGAGATGTTGGTTGCTCAGAAACTAGAAATCCCGCTTTCTGAATTGAGCGGGATCGACTTAACTAAAATAGAGCTTTTGGGGTGGTACTAAGGCTGCGGCTCAAAATTAGTGGCGTTAGCTTGCAGCCAAGTGCTTAGCTGTGAAAGAACTTCGTTTCCCGAAGACTTGCCCAAAGCTGTGGGGTTTGGGGTGTCGGGCCTGTCTAAGTTGCGGGCGATCGCTGCGTTGACTTCTTTGGAAATCAAATCGTGAAGTTGCTCTTTAGCCCTAGCCCTTTGAAAGTGAGCTCCCTCTTCCGTCGTAGCGTACA
Organism: Microcoleus sp. S28C3; assembly: GCF_036700785.1. NCBI lineage: Bacteria > Bacillati > Cyanobacteriota > Cyanophyceae > Oscillatoriales > Microcoleaceae > Microcoleus > Microcoleus sp. S28C3. The sequence continues at coordinate 103,066 of NZ_JAUBPO010000007.1, forward strand.
GAGGCGGCAGCCTATTTAAAGCATAAGCTGCAATATCTCCCACATCCAGACTCAGGTCGCTCGTTGCCTCAATTTCGGCCACCCTAGCGATCGCATCGCTGAGCACCAACTCTTCCATCACGTTGATGAACTGTTTGCGTGGCAGAACCACAACTTCGCCAGTCAACAAAGAGCCCATCAGACGATCGAGAGCCATGTACTCTTCGATGGACAATTCCGAAGCCGTATTGCAGATCCGTCCGACCTCAGCTTCCATAGAGGGCGTTAAATAGCCATCCTGCAAAGCTTGTTCAACAATTTTTTCAATACTCATATATGCGTCCCCGCTCAACGGCATCATCAATAAAGTTTTGTGAAGACGCGATTGTTAGCGTCTTGAGATTCGAGTTTTGAGAGTTGAGTTGAGAATTTTTATACAAATCCTAACTCAATACTGATAACCCATAACAGTTATCTGCACACCCTAGCCACAAACTTACCCCATAATTGACGGCTTTATTCGTCCAAACCCGTAAAAATTCCTACTCAATTCCCTGAAGCCGCCAAGGTACGGGATCGACGGACTGCCCGTGCACGTAAAGTCCCCAATGCAGGTGAGGGCCTGTGGAAGCCCCCGTTGACCCCAGAGCACCAATTACTTGACCGGCTTTCACGACATCGCCTTCCTTGACATCAATCCGGCTGAGGTGCATCAAAATACTTGCTACCCCCTGACCGTGGTCGAGACCAACGACATTCCCGTGGATTTTGAACCCTTGAGATTCGCGTCCCACTAGAGACACCCGACCTGCTGCTGGTGCGACTACAGGCGAACCGTAAGCACCTGCGTAATCGACGCCGCGGTGGTAGTAGTCCTGAGCAAATACCCCATTATAGTATCGGCGAACTCCGTAAATAGTAGTAATTTCGCCGGAGTTGGGGCGCAACAATTTGCCGTCCCAAAATTTTTCGGGTGTCACGAGTGCTTTAAATGCGTCTACGCGATCGAACTCCGCATCTGTACCTTCCTCATCTTTCCCAGGCGGTAGCCAGATGGATTGAGTGGGAAAATCTCGATCGCGCACTTGCACGCTTAACTTCTGCACTTGTCCGTCACCTGCGACTTGAACAAGGCGGGCACCGGGTTTCTCAGCAGGCGTCGTCGGCAGCAGGGCCCGAAAGCGTCCGTTGCCAATGGGAAATGCGGGGTAGTTTTTTTGCTGTAGAGACACTTTGGGAGTTTCCCCGCCGTTACCGTCAACCTGAATCATGACTGACAGGGTATCTCCAAGTTCGGGATTTGCCGGTGTTACAACTACCTGCAAAGCTTGCACTGGCAGGGCAAAACTCAGTAAGCCAGCAACAATTCCCCCGATCGAACTGGCGGTTAGCTTGTGTGCTTTCAACTGCCGCCACCGCAAAATCCTACCCGTAACTATTTCCCCACTTAGCCCGCCGTTGCCTCCACTCACACTCATTATCATCACTAGGTGTCCTTAACCTTTCTCTCGCTGAGATATTTTTAACAATCTAGACTCACTATAGCAACCCTCAATCAGTCGAAAGAAACAGCCGCAGCTAAAAAGCTTGGGAAACTCAAAGATTTGGAGATGAGAGACTAACTTAAATTAATACTTAACTTGAGGTGATAACAATAATAAAAATTCTTGTAATGCGGGGAGGAAAGCCCGCTTGAGCCAGACGCTCACACTACCGTTTCCACCACCACAAATCCAGAACAGCCGAAGTTTGAACAGAAACACTCTTCATCTATAACCGGATGGGATTATATTTGATCGGCCCTAACTACTGTGGTATAACTTTTAACAATTAATATTAGTTATATCACGGCGATGCGACATAATTATTGTTAACTCATCTGCTGTTAAATCAATACTTCCTTGGCAGTTTATTTTCCGATGACATTCCTCAAACTCTTTAGTTATTGTAGCCTGTTTTTGGCAAAATACTATTGATTCTCAATTTAAATATCTCCTCTCAAATCAATAGTTCGGACAGTTTTTAAGCAGCCAGAGTACCATAAGACAAGACTGAAGGAAGGTTAGGGTGATTTAAAATCA
>NZ_JAUBPO010000217.1:0-4745 GCF_036700785.1 Microcoleus sp. S28C3
ATTAATAATTAAATGGAGTCGCAAAATCAAAAATAAGGGTAATGCTTGTATCACAGTTTAAATGTGCAACAGCTTATGCCAATACAATACTTGCTCATTCGGTAGGGTCGAAATCAGCCAATCTAAGCCCATACAGAAAGTTTCAGTGTCTTCAAGATATTGTGATTGCGATCGCACGAAAATCGCACCCATTTGGGTATTCGCTGTACTGAGATTAGCTTGCAGGAACTTCAACAAATTCTCAGATGTCGAACGAAACGCTCTTGGTGGAGCTATCACCTCAAAATCTCACTTTGAAGTCAGCATTCCATCGGGTGAATGACCGGGCGCAAGGCACTGCTGCTGTTGCGGTGTCAGATGAATCGCCGTATATGTCATACCCAGCGGCTGGCAAATGATTTCTGTCACTAATTTTTCATAAGCTTTGGAAGTTTTTAGGCTTAACAAATGTCCTAACAAGCCCATGTCCAAGTTAGAGAATTCGTAGCTTTGACCGGGTTCGTTCAGCAGCGTGATTTCTGCTAGATCTGCATACATTTCCTGCGCCGTGTAGTGAAGGTAAGGATTGCTAGGATTTGAGATTTCTGCAAGGAAACGGTCGGGCAAACGCGGCAGTCCAGAGGTATGGATTGCTAACTGTTGCAGGGTGATGGATTGGACGGCAGGATTTAACTGATTGATGACTTCTACGGGCAAATAGAGACGAATCGGAGCGTCTAGCTCGACATTACCATCATTCACTAATTTAGCCAGAAATGTTAGTGTAAATACTTCTGTCGCGGAACCGATTTCGTAAATTGTACCAGCATTAGGAACAGCAGGATCGGTGTTGCTGAGCTTGCCAAATCCTTTGATGTAATGATGTCCTTGGTCAACTACTCGGATCGTTAAAGCCAGGTTTTCTCTCTTGCTTAGATAATCTTGCGTAGTTCGATCGATTTTAGACTCAAAACATTGATAAGCCCGGATTATTAATTAAAAATAATTGATAAGTAATTCCGCCGGAAAAACCGAATACCCAGAACCCCGACTTTTTTAAGAAGTTGGTATCTAAAGCGCGATCGTATTTTACGTTTACAAAACTTACGCAAAGATAAGCCCAGAGGCATCTAAGTTTTACCGTCACTTTCGATAGAATTCTTCTGAGGTGTCCCGCCCGCCCGAAAAATAAAATTTAGATGCCCTACAGCTTACTATCTGTAGGGCGAAGCACACGGCACCTTACCCTCGGCCCCTACTATCTCGCGATACATCCTCCCTCGCCGACGATCGATCCCCAATAGCAGTTGCTAATATTCGCCACTCATGTATGACTTGACTGATGTCACGATCTACGCGAAACTTTACATACAACTGATGTATTGCTTCTACCTATTAATAACTTCTGTTAAGTTGTGACTCAAAACCTATCAATTCGTCAAAATTGATATAGCGCTTTGTCAGTCAGCCAACTCTCAAGAAGCTACTTCAGGAGGCATCGTCCCTGGCTTGCTGGTGTCGGTGTCTGATCTCACTATTCCTATTCAGTCAGCCCGGATTATGGAAACACTAGAGTTTGTGATCTATCCAGATGGCCGCGTACAGGAAACAGTCACCGGCATTGTCGGTGCTTCCTGCGCTGAGGTAACGGCTGCAATTGAAGCTCAGCTCGGCGTGGTGCTTCATCAAGAGTCAACATCGGAATATTTCACGCAAGCGCTGCATCAGTCAGCCGAAGCGACGGCCCAAGTGGCTTTTAGCGATTGGTAATTTTTTTTGTTGAGTTCACTTAAATTTTTTTGGAATCACCATGTCACACTTTAGCCAAATTAAGACCCAGATCCGCAATTTGAATTCTTTGGAAGCTGCTTTAACTGATTTGGGTATCGACTGGAAGTCGGGCCCGACTGAGGTGCGCGGCTATCGCGGCCTAACCAGCACCGCTGAGGTGGTTATTGAGCAAGAAAACGGCTACGACCTCGGTTTTAGCTGGAACGGGACTGAGTATGAATTGGTGGCTGACTTGCAGTTTTGGCAGCAAGCTTGGTCTGTAGACCGTTTTCTGAATAAGGTGACTCAGCGCTACGCTTACCATACTGTGGTGAATGAAAGCGCTAAGCAGGGTTTCCAAATTTCTGAGCAAAAGCAAAATCAAGACGGTTCGCTCCGCTTGGTGGTACAGCGCTGGTGCGCTTAATAATTTTGCGAGATTTTTGCAATCTTGTCTCATCAAAGTCCGCCTGCGCGGACTTATTTACTATTGTGGGGGTCTAAATGTCTGAGCTTTCTGGACTCGGAATAGATACAGCAAGCGATCGCTCTGGTTTAGAGCCGGAGTTGGGAGGTTTTTTGCGGGATGCGCCCGATCGCTCTGGTTTGGAACCGGAATTGGGCGGGGTGTTGCGCCAAAAAGGTGTCTATGTTGATGAGATTACCTGCATTGGCTGCAAGCACTGCGCTCACGTTGCTCGCAATACTTTTTATATTGAGCCGGATTACGGTCGATCGCGCGTGGTTCGACAAGACGGGGATTCTGAAGAGTTGATTGCTGAGGCGATCGACACTTGTCCGGTGAATTGCATTCACTGGGTTGATTACACCGAACTCAAGAATCTGGAAGAAGAACGCAAGGATCAGGTGATTCCTGTCGTTGGCTTTCCCCTGGAGTATGCGACGATTCGGGCCCGTGGTCGCCAGCGGAAAAAAGCTAAATTGGGCGATCGTAAGTTCAAAGGTAGCCATTGAAATACCCAATTCCCATCCGCAGCTTGAAACCTGTGGCTCAAACACCAAAAACAGCCCGCCCGGGCTGTTTTTTATATACATTGTATAATTCAATTTATTTGAGAGGATGGTGTTCAGCGAGAATTTTCTCAACTCTAGCTTCGTCGATTCTGGCAGTTAATGTTGTTGCCTCGTTGTTATCCCGAATGGTTTTTGCTAAAGTAAAAGACGAGCCGACAGAAAAAGTTAAACCCATACCCATAAAAGCTTTTTGCCAGGGGTCTACCTGTAAATAAATGATACCTACAGTAGTTGCGGAAAGGGCAACAATAAAAGAAACCCAGCACTGAAGTATCCAAGCATTAGTATCTTTTTGGCGTATGATTTGTTTCTGCATAGTGCCTCTAAGTCAAGTATATCTTTTGGTTGATTAACTTAAAGAATAGATAGCGTGAGTGAAGCGGTCAGGAGAGGAAGGGACAGTTTCGATAAGTGAACAGTGCGATCGGGCTTTTGACTAAAAATTAGAACGCTATAGATAGGGTTTGATGCTCTCGAAAGACTGGGGGGGAGTAGACAGTTTGGAAACTGGACTAAGGGAGATTGATTGAGTTGGATTTGTTTTGTTAATTACTAGGGTCGGGGTCTATGGTTTGCTGCTGTATTTGTTGTAGCAAAGTTTGATAACGCTGTCGTTCTTGTTCAAGTTGGGCGATCGCTTCTTCTGCACGCTGCCGTTCCTGTGGAGCTTGGGTAGAATGCTGGCAAACAAGATTTCTAGATTTTCTTTAATAGTGACAATCCATCGGAATTGTTTGGTATTGTCTGCTGTTGGTTCTCCGTCGCGATCGGGGTAGATGATTTCTGATACAGTTTCGGTGGGTTGTTGTTGTACCATAACTGTTGATGGGTTGGGGATGCTGATTTTAGTATAGCGACTGAGGGTTGGAGGAGTTGGAGGGGCGATCGTTTTTTTGGGGAAGGATAATAAAAGCTCACTTCTGGCTACCTCTTACAGTAGGATCGAGTCTCATTATATCTATGTTCATACCACTTTTTAAAGTAGGATCGATAACTTCTTCTACTGCCATGCTACCTTTTAAAGTAGGGTCGCCAACTGTTACCTCCGTGCTACCTTTTAAAGTAATATCAAAAGTTCCTAGTAAGGTATCATCCCAACTATCATCTCGTTTGTCTTGATTGACTATTGAATCTATCCTTTCATAAATCTTTTGGAAGCTTTCAAGAATTTTATCAGTTTTAGACTCAATATCTAATCCCTTAAGAGATGGAACGGATGTTACTATTTTTAAAATTTCTATTGATGCTTCTAAAGTATTCATTGCATTTTTTTCCATGATTTAATTTATCTGTCATACTATTTTTAATCCCAACATTAGGTATGCTGTTCATTTAGTTATAACATATACCAGCATAGTTTTTGTGGGCAGATTTGTTACTATTCAAATATTGTTTCAGTCTTCCGCACACATTTATAATCATTTGATTCGTGTTGATTTCTGTAGGGCTATAGTTAGTGTCGTTTAAATTCCATATTCTTACAGTTTTATCACGACCTCCTGTAATAATTGTCTGACCGTCAGGACTGAAGCTTACTTCATTGACTTGACCAATATGCCCTTCTAGAGGAGGTAATGAAGTACCATCTACCTTCCAAAGTCCGATTTTTCCCTCTGCATTTGCATAAGCAATCAGTTCGCCATTGGGGCTAAATGTTACGGCCAGCATCTTATTATCATCCTTTGTGATAATTTTTGATACAAAATCATCACGATCTTTTTTTACCACAATAGGATCTCTTTGCGATTTCCAAAATCTGAGAGTATTATCATCGCTAATAGAAGCTAATGTTTTACTATCAGAGCCAAAAGTTACAAAGTTTACTGCTCCTTCATGTTGAGTCAGTGTACTCAATAATGTTCCGTCTACTTTCCATAGCTTTATGGGTAGTGCCCTGAAGGAAAGGATCGAGTAAGTTACTATTAGAGAGAAGTGTTTATCATAGTGTGATATGACAGTAG
>NZ_JAUBPO010000218.1:0-4734 GCF_036700785.1 Microcoleus sp. S28C3
TAATAAATCCTCAACATCTAAAAAACTGGTTTACTAAATGCTGCTACTGTCATCTATAAACTTGCAATCTGCTGTATCAAAATAAGCTCGATAATCTCATAGGCGACGCACCAGACAAAATGCGTCGCCTGAAAACTAAGAATCTCGTAAACCCGCTCCCCGTGCTAAACTCGGGTTTGACTTTGCCAAATTTCTGCCAACAGCCGCTCTTGACTTTTCGCCGGTTCTTTGCAAGTCAAACACTCGCAAACTAACCCGATAACCCCTTCAGGCAAATCAGCCTCAATCTGACAGACAGCAGTCGGATAATACTGCGAAATCAACCCGGAAATCTGGTCGGGAGTCGTGCGAATTAGGGTAGAATGCTGATACCAATCGAGAGCAGAAAACAAACTCGGACAAGCTTGCGGAGCATCTTGTACAATACTGCTGAAAGCTTGCAAACCTTGCTCCGCGCGATCGAGATATTCCAAATTTTGCGCCAGCAGTGCGAGGCGAACCAAAGAGGCGATCGCAATTCCATTCGCCGCCGGAGTTGCGTTGTCTATATAGCTGCGTTCCCGCACCAACAAATCTCCGCTAGCATCCTTAGCAGTATTGTAATATCCTCCCAATTCCACGCTCCACAAAAACTCATCAAACTCTTCTTGTACCTGCACAGCTTTCTCCAACCAAAACTGAGAATTTGGCAACTGTTTTGCTTCTTCCCCGTTTCCTAAAGTCAAACTCGCTTGATGCAAATCCAACAATGCTTTCACAAACAAAGCATAATCTTCCGACTGCGCGGTTACAGCAGATTGTCCGTCATAATTCAACCGCTGAAACCGCCCATCCGTCCACTGATTCTCTAAAATAAAATTAGCAGTTGTCGCAGCTAATTCCAGATATTCCCAATTTCCAAAAACAGCCGCAGCGCGGGCTAAACCCGAAATCATTAAGCTATTCCAAGCAGCAATCATTTTCGTGTCAGTTACTGCGGGAATTCTACCCGGCCAATTGTCATTTTTAGCTTCTTGATTGTTGCGGGCTGGGGGAAAAGTTTTTACAGTATCGGGATTGCCACCGTAGCGAACAGCAAAGAGTTTAGCCAAAGCCGTTTCTACCGTGTCGCTCAGTTTTCCCGGATGGCGGCGCTGCAATACATTTTGACCCTCAAAATTGCCGCTGCGACTAACAGTAAACTGTGCTTTAATTTCCGCCAATTCCTCAGCAGTTAACAGTTGTTCCAGTTCGGCATAAGTCCAGACATAAAATGCTCCTTCTTCCGGTTCAACTTCTTCAGAAGTGTTAAAGCTGTCTGCATCCTGTGCAGCATAAAAATAGCCGGTTGGCGCAATCATTTCTCGCTTCAACCATTCTACTGTCCCCGCAATCGCAGTTTCAAAAGCGGGTTCTTGTATTCCCGCGCTCCACAAATTCGCCAAATATTCAACAATTTGACCGTTGTCGTAGAGCATTTTTTCAAAGTGCGGCACAGTCCAAGTCGCATCAACCGTGTAGCGGTGAAATCCGCCTCCTACGTGGTCGTAAATTCCACCCAATGCTAAGTCTAATCCGCGCTGAGTGCAGACTTGTTTTCTGTCGTATTTTGATTCAAAATTAAATCGCGTTCCCCGCAGTGCTAGCTCAGCATAAGGTATCATCGGAAAGCTGGGGCCGGGGTTGCTGCCGGCAATAATTCCGGTGGTAGTTTCTAAGCCTTTTTGAAAAATTTCGCGATTTAATTCGGTGGTTACCCCTGACAGCGCTGCCGACTGTTGGAGGTTGCCTAAAATCTCTGCTTTGAAGGCTTCAACTTTGCCTTTTTCTGTGTCGTAAAAGCGGCGAATTGCTTGCAAAACTTCTAAAAACCCTGGTCGTCCGTAGCGCGGTTCTACGGGAAAATAAGTGCCTCCGTAGAAGGGAACTCGCTCGTCTGGAGTGAGAAAAACGTTGAGCGGCCAACCGCCTTGACCGGTCATCATTTGCAAGGTTTGCATATAAATGCTGTCGATATCCGGCCGTTCTTCGCGATCGACTTTTATCGGTATAAAGTGCGAATTCATGTATTGAGCGATCGCGCCATCGGAAAATGCTTCTCCTTCCATCACCGTACACCAGTGGCAGCTAGAGTAGCCAATTGACAGGAAAATCGGTTTATTTTCGCTCCGGGCCGCTTCCAAAGCTTCGTCGCACCAAGGCCACCAGTCGATCGGATTTTCGGCGTGTTTCCGCAGGTAAAGGCTTTGGGATTGAGCAAGACGGTTGACCATAATCAAATCCACTTTCACTCGTACTGGGTAAGCTTGTCAGTTCTCTAGCAGTTTAGCGCGAGATGTTTTAATTGAGTTGTTGCTGATAATTGTGTTTTAATGTTATGGCTGATTATCTCGATCTAACATGAGTTTATCATCTCGGAGAACCTTCAATCAACAGCTCGGACAATTTTTGCTGAGCGCCGCTGTTCCTCCTGCTGTTCTCAAACTGTACCAAACTGAATCCTCGGAACAAGCTTTATTAGAAACTAATCTTAACAATTCTCTGGCAAAAGCAGAGCCAGAAATAGAATTATTAGTCCCGACATTTTTAGGTAACGACAAGCGCCGTTTCTACGGCAGAGGTGTTCCGAAAAGTTTGAAGTTAATTGACAAATTTCAACTCGGCAGCGGCCGGACTTTTCTGGGAAGGCGGTCTGTAGTTTGGAGCGGCGCCGGTTGGACTGGACAGCCGACTATTACCAGAGACGGGGGAAAAACTTATTTAATTATAGGTGCTTACGACCACAATTTGCGCAAAATAGATATTGCTACAAATAAAGAAGTTTGGCGCTATAAATTTGATGATATAATTAAAGGTTCATCAACGATTTATATCGATGAAAAAGCCAGCGCCGAAAACAGAATTGTGATTTTGCAGGGAAGCCGCAGTGGCGGTGGTGGCAAAAATGTCGTGCCGAGTTTTAGGGCAATATCTTTTAGAACTGGCAAGGAACTTTGGAAATTGGACATCAGAAGAACGCCCAGCTACAGCCGCGATAATGACAGCAGCGCTTTGGACATCGGCGGTGGCGTTTTGTTCAATGCGGGGGAAAATGCGATCGGCTATTTTCTCGATAGTTCCACAAGCCAGGCAAAAATCAAACAAGGAATCAAGCAGCCAAATATCTTGTCGGAAGTACAGCTTTATGCAGCAGGAGATATCAGCAAGCATGGCGGAAACTTGGTAGCGGAATCATCCCCATCGAGGCTCAAAGATAGAATATTTATAGCTGCTGGTTCCGGTCATATTTACGGTATTAGCATTGAAACTAAAAAGATAGTCTGGGATTTCTATACGGGTTCAGATTTGGACGGAAGTGCTGTAATTTCTAAATCGGGTAAACTGTTTTGTGCGATTGAAAAACAATACATTCAGGGCAACGGCGGAGTGCTAAAGCTGAATCCCAACAAGGAACCGAATGCCTGTGTTGAATGGTTTTTGCCGACTGGAAATCGCCGAGTTTCTAGCTGGGAAGGAGGGATAATTGGCTCGGTGGCGTTGAATGACGAGTACAATTCAGGGGAGTTTCCGGCCCTGTTTGCCACAAATGCGATCGACGGCAATTTGTACATCGGTTCCCAAGATATGGTTACAGGTAAAAAAATTGCTGTACCTTGGCGGAAGCAGTCTTACGATACTCCGGTAATAGTGTTTAAAAAAGCCATTGGTTCTTCAATTTCTACTCCGATTTTTACCGATGGCAATAAGCTGATCAGTGCAGGATACAACGGTGTTTATTTGTTCAATTTAAATTGGGAACGAGCGAAGTCTGGGGATCAGAATGCTTTGAGAAATGCTAAAGGCGAGTTTTACCGTTTGAAAGTAATAGAATCAGGGAGATTTAAACCGGGTTTGTCATTTGAGGCGACACCTGTAGTTTGGGACGGAATTGTGAGGGTTTGTGCGAGGGATGGCTGGATGTATACTTTGGGGTGAACTACCTACACGGTTGGCGACTGTGCGAAGTGCGATCGCCTCCTCATTTTCCGGGTGTTGAAATCCGCCAATGTCACTACCTGCCGTTTAACTGCGGTTATCTCTATCATAGAAATGATGTCAGGAATTATAGGAAACTTGTTATGGCGACAAATGAAAGTCAAATAAATCAAATTTACGGATCAGAGGATGCTCAAGGTATTTTACAGCTTGCGATCGCGCGGCGCCAGGATGAAGGGGAATTATCCAGAGTCCAGCTTTTCGAGATTGCGGCGGAATTGGGCATTTCCGAACAGGATATTCTGGCGGCGGAACAGCAATGGTTAGCAACTAGAGGAGAAGTTCAAGAAAAGCTGGTTTTTAACACTTACCGTCGTCGCAAATTGCAGAAAAATGTGACAAAGTACGGCATTATCAATACTTTTTTAGTTTTGTTCAATTTAGCAGCAGCGCACGAGCTTTCTTGGTCGCTTTTTATTTTACTAACGTGGGGATTGGGATTGTCGCTGAATGCTTGGAATGTTTATCAAACTGAAGGGGAAGATTACGAACAAGCGTTTCAGCGGTGGCGTTTGAAGAAACAAGTAGGACAGTCGATCGGCACTGCGACGAATAAGTTTATGAAGTGGTTGCAATCGTGATTTTCTCTTAATAAAAAAGCTATCGCTTTTTCTTCAGATCAACTCCCGCCAATACAAATAACTAGGGCTTGCTGAATATATCGATCGCACTTTACGTGGCCTGGGTTTCGAGCGCGCGATCGAGAGTAAAGTGCAAGAT
>NZ_JAUBPO010000219.1:0-4732 GCF_036700785.1 Microcoleus sp. S28C3
CAATGGATACACTTCATAAGCTTGTACTCTATGCTGCACAAATATCCTAGCACTCACGCCTTAAGAGAACAGTGCCGGCCATTTTTACCCAACGGTTAAGGAGTGACAACTTTCCACATGAGGGGAGTTCAAAGTCGGAGGGTGAGGGGGGAGCAAGCTCAGCTTTTCTGTACACGAGCGCACTGGGTGATGCAAAGGTTTTGTACTATTTTACCTGTTTATCTTGCACACTTTTCTCGCTCGCGCGATCACATAACCAGGCTGTGTAACCTTTCTGCACTTATCCAGCAAGCCCTATCTAGTAGTATCGTAATTTGGGGAATATCCAGAGGTTTAGACTTGAAATAATCCATGTTTAAACTCAACATTTCAATCAAACCAGCATCGTCTGATACGTTGGCTTTCGTGCAATGAGTAAAGAAGGGAAACCCAAGCGTATCAACGGCTAAGTGTCTTTTAATACCATTTGTAGATTTGTAGAAACAAAATCCTTTTGATTCAATACTAGCATTACAAGTGTTTTTAACTGAAGAGTGAGTCTACGAGCATCAACGTAGTCCATTTGCCTTTTTTTTGACCTGTTCGCGTACTTGGCAATGTAATACTCTCATCAGCTCTTCTATTACTCCCTGTGTTCGCCACTGCAAGTAAAGCCAATATATCGTCGAGTAAGGTGGCAAGTCACGCAGGTAAGTCTTGCCAATTGCAGCCATTCTTGAGTTGATAGAAGATGCCATCTAAGATTTCTCTTTTTGTCCAGTTGGATGGTCTAGTTCGCTTTTTTCTAGGTAGTATATTCTGTAGTATGGGTTGAATTATTTTCCATTCTGAATCCGTTAAGCTGCTAGAATAAGGCATGGCTCTTCGATAGTGCTTTTGCGGTCACGCTACCACAAGACCGTAAAAGATGTCAAACGGGTTCTATAAGAATTACGCAAGTGACTCATTTCTATTGACTTGTAGGGTGTTCTACTACTTTCGTTATAGGGCGACGATCGAAAGTTTGGGATAGTAGAGCACCTTACTACTTGTTAAACTTCCGTAAGTCCTAAAGTAATGATAATAACTAGAGGAGTGTGGGAGTTCTGGCGTTGCTGAGCGAAGGTTTTCTTGGCTACCGATCTGGATTTAGGGGAAGCCGCGGGGGTGTCGGATCGGACAATTTTTGCCACAGAACCTGCTCAATAGCTGTACCCTCCTAACGCCCGATTTCAACATCTTCAAGGATACCGAGGGCGTCGGGAACAAGGACAGCAACGGAATAGTAGGCGCTGACCAGGTAAGAAATAATAGCCTTTTCCTCGATGCCCATAAATCGGACAGACAGGCCAGGTTGGTACTCGTCGGGGATACCAGTTTGGTGCAAACCGATCGCGCCCTGGTCTTCCTCACCAGTCCGCAACACCAAGATAGAACTGGTCTGGTTCTTGGTAATTGGGATCTTGTTACAGGGAAGAATGGGTGTATTGCGCCAAGTGATTACCTTGCTCCCATCCATGTCAATGCTGTCTGGGTAGATGCCTCGGCGGTTGCACTCCCGACTGAAGGCGGCAATAGTGCGGGGATGAGCCAGGAAGAACTTGGATTTCCTCCGACGAGTAATCAATTCATCAAGATCGTCGGGGGTGGGAGGACCGCTGCGAGTGTAGATACGCTGTTTCAGGTCAGCATTGTGCAGCAACCCGAATTCCCGGTTGTTGATCAAATCGTGTTCTTGACGTTCCCGCAATGCCTCCACGGTCAGCCGCAGTTGTTGTTCCGTCTGATTCATCGGTTCGTTGTACAGATCCGCGACGCGAGTATTCACCCGCAACACAGTTTGGGCAACGCTCAATTGATATTCGCGGGGTGAGAGTTCGTAATCAACGAAAGTCCCTGGCAACGGGGTTTCCGCAAGATGACCGGCAGACAATGCGATCGAAGCTTCGCCCTGCTTGTTTTGCGGTTGTTGGGCACGAGTCCTAAACTGTTCAACCTGAGCCTGCAACGCGCCCGACTGGTTGAGCAGTTCCCGAAACGCCTGTTGTGGTAGCGCCAATACCGTGCATCGGGTGACAGCCTTGATTGTAAACTTCCAAGTGCTTTCTGACTCCACCAACACCTGATCGCCGAAAGGGTCGCCATCTGCCAGCATATCCAGCAAAGGCTCCTCGCCATACTTGCCAACAGCCACCTTGTTGACCTTGCCATGAGCGATCGAGAAAAGCCGATCGGCTGCCTGACCTGACTGCACAATGATGTCACCAGGTGGGAACTCCCGCTGCACAAACTGGTTTGCCAACGCAGTCAACACATCAATGTTGTCAAACTCTCGCAGCAATGGCAACTCAGTAAGTTCGTGGGGAATCACCTGCACCGTCGCTCCAGTGTTGGTGAAAGTGACGCGCCCATCACCTACGGTATAACTCAACCGACGGTTGACTCGAAACACGCCACCCTTCGTCTGCACCCACAGCAATAGCTTCAACAACCACCGGGAGGTGATCTCCTGCATCTGCGGTGCAGATTTGGTGTAAGGTGTGGCGGTTGGCGAGCATTCTCGCCACCCTATCCAGGTTTGATATTTGGTTGGTGTGCGGACTGTACTGTACGCTATTTCATATCGACTGTAGCGATCGAGTCAATAAAACTTAATAAAATATGTTGGTGAGCAATCCCAACAGGTCGCACATCTCCTGACTGCTCAGAAAAGCATTTGCCTGCCCGAATATCAGACGGCGCCAACAACTTCATATCCCAACCCTCAAGCAAAACTAAATCCTTGACATCCGCACTAAGTTGCCCGTGAAAAACGTAGCGAATAACATCTTTTTCCACATCGCAACAGAAAAAAGAAACATTTGGAGGAGCATAACTAATTTCTTCTTTCAATTCCCGCAAAACGGCTATTTCCGGCGTTTCTCCAGGTTCCAAGTGTCCGCCAAACAACGCCCAATGTCCGGGATACCTGATGTTAGGAACATCGTCCCGCAACTGACAGAGGAACTTGCCGTCTCGGTACAAAATCGCGATCGCAACGTGAATTTTATTCATTAATTAGAAGGAAGGAATAAGGAATAAGGGAGGAAGGAATAAGGGAAGAAGGAAGAACGAAGAAGGATAAGGGAGGAAGAAAGCAGCAGAAGAAGGAGCAATTAATAAATAACAAATAACAAACAACCAATTACCTTCTGCCTATTTCCCCTTTTCTGAACTGGGAGTGCGCTTTAACTGTTCTATTTCATCAACATAAACCTCACCTAAATCCTTACCAGCCAATTCCTTCAGCGTAATACTTTTATACCGGACTTCGCCTTTAAGCAACACTTCATCACCAAGTTGTGGCAAATCTTGCTTGGTTAAAATCCAAATACTGCCAGTACCATCCTCAAGTTGATAAGCCGCATTCCCGACAAACGGAGCGCGATTTTCCACCTTTCCCCGGAGATAAACTTCAGCATCGACTTGCCGCTTTTGTTGAACGTCGCCAATGCTAGCCACATTAAAGCCAAGATTAAGTTGAGACAGAGGTAAATTGCCACAACTGAACAAAGCGCTGGCGAATATGAGCGATAAAGAGCCGATGCAGCTTTTTTTTACCCAAACTTGCTTAATTAAAGTAGTCATTTAGTCAAATGATTGAAGATTGGAGATACGACTTACTGTAACAGAATTGGAAAAATCGATCGCAACTCAGAACAGACTGCTGCACAATCTAGGTGAGCGGTTAAGCTAAAATCTAAAATCGTCAGCCGTTTCTTACCCCTAACCCACAGTCTACAATGGAAGCCAAAACTGCTCGCATATTAGATGGTAAAGCTTTAGCCCAAAAGATTCAAAGCGAGCTGAGCAATCGAGTCCGCGCCCTACAACCCCAAAAGAGGCGTCCTCCGGGACTTGCGGTGCTGATGGTGGGCGACAACCCAGCTAGCGCAGCCTATGTTCGCAATAAAGAGCGAGCCTGCGCTAAAGTTGGCATTGCTTCCTTCGGCCAGCATTACCCCGAAAACGTTACTCAAGCCGAACTAGAACTTGCAATTCATGCACTAAACGAGGACGATCGAGTAGATGGCATTTTAGTTCAATTACCGCTACCAGAGCACTTAGATGCAATTGCCCTGCTGTACCAAATTGCCCCCGATAAAGATGCTGACGGACTTCACCCTGTAAATTTAGGCCGTCTCGTGCGCGGGGAGGAAGGTTTGCGGAGTTGTACTCCCGCCGGAGTGATGCGGTTATTGCAGGAATACCAGATTGATTTGAAAGGAAAAAACGCCGTTGTTTTGGGCCGCAGTATTTTGGTGGGTAAACCGATGGCGCTAATGCTGTTAGAAGCAGATTGCACTGTGACAGTAGCTCATTCTCGATCGCAAAACCTAGAATCGATTACCAATCAAGCCGATATTCTAATAGCCGCAGTCGGCCGCACAGAAATGATTGCAGCTAATATGGTCAAACCTGGATCAGTAGTAATTGATGTCGGTATTAACCGCGTCGTCAATCCAGACGGTACGAGCCGTTTGGCCGGAGATGTGGATTTTGATGCTGTTAAAACAGTAGCCGAATTTATCACGCCGGTACCGGGAGGAATCGGGCCGATGACTGTTGCTATGCTTTTGGAAAATACCGTTTCGAGTTATATAGAATACGGTTCTAATTGAATTATGACCAACTTGTGATACCAATTCACTATGAAGGTACACTAAAATCTAGGGTAAAAGTAGAGGAAATCCAATATGGCGAACAAACTTCA
>NZ_JAUBPO010000220.1:0-4653 GCF_036700785.1 Microcoleus sp. S28C3
TTTTAACTCCTACTTAGATTTACATCCCTCATTATACACGTTTGAGGATTTACAAATCATTTGCGATCGCTATATCACCTTTTACTAACAGATGGTTGTTGCTACTGGTCACAAACTCTGTGTGTAAGATTAGCTTTTTTGGCTTATCCCCTTTTGTCGCAAATACCCAGTTTCTATTGCCGATTCCTCGCCAATATAGACGATGAGCTTTTTTGACATTAAGAGTGCGACGTTTGGCCCATCTCCGAAGTTTTAGATAGGTCAGATTATCTTGTCTGGATAATTATCCTACCGTGCCAATATCCGAAGCTTTGTAATAAGAACTCCATCCTCTAATTACCGGATTGAGGTCTTTAATGAGTGCCTCTTGTGGCGATAATCTGTGCATCTTAATAAGGCGAGATATTTCCCGCTGATGCGTCAGAATTGCCTTCTTTGATGGGGTGATGAGTGTGTTAAAACCTAATTTTCTACCGTGATTATCTTCATCACTACGATATTTCCCCCTAGGGAATTGTTGGATATGATGACCAAGAAAGTCAAATCCAGCGCTTCTATCTTCACTTAAATTGGGGTCGAGTGTATGCGCTAATCGGGTTTTGGAAGGTTTTAATTGTAAGCCAATGCCAGCTAACCACTCACCTATTACAGCAATACACCCAGAAATTACGGACTTGCTTTCGTGCAAAAGGACGAAATCATCTGCATAGCGGATGACACCAATAGAACGGCGTTTTTCCTTTTTACTTAACTTGGGAATAGTTAAGGTTTCCACGTAATCTTTAACTACCGTTTCTAGTCCGTGTAAGGCGATATTCGCCAATAGTGGCGATATAATACCGCCCTGTGGTGTACCGCTAGGTGTGGCATTCCAAACTCCTTTATCTATCACTCCAGATTTTAACCAGGCTTTGATTTGTCGCCTGAGTCCTGGGAAGGTGTTTAATTTGCTGAGGAGTTCTTTATGATTGATACAATCAAAACATTGAGATATATCCGCATCGAAGACATATTTAGCCTTAGTTTGGATACAGTTTTTGATATGTTTAATTGCATCCTGGCATGACCTGCCTGGTCTAAATCCGTAGCTTCCTTCCTCAAATCGAGCTTCCCACTCTGGTTCTAAAGCAGCCTTGACTACGGCTTGGAGAGCGCGGCTTTCCATTGTGGGTATTGATAGTGGGCGTTTTTCTTGGCTTCCAGGTTTGGGTATCCAAACTCTACGGGTAGGCTTGGATTTACCTGTTAGCTTTAATTGCCCTACCAATTTTAGGCGTGCTGCTGGGGACAATGATTTCACACCGTCCACTCCTGCCGTCTTTTTACCTTGGTTTTCGACTGTTACCCGACGTACCGCTAATACTCGGTTAGACCAAGACCTCATCAGTGTCTTTTGGAGTTGGCGCAGTCTTTTGACATCACCACAACGTGAAGCAGCATAGATGCGTTTTTGCAACTTGAAAACATATCGCTCAGCTTTTCGCCAATTAATAGTTTTCCATCCCTCTGTCTTCGAGATTGAATCAGATTTAGGCTTATTCATTGCTACTTGTACCTCTAGCTTTTGGCACATTGCGGTTCACGTCAGCGTATCCCGGACATTACTCCATCCCTTTTCAGGCGTTGACCGTTGTTTCGGTCTGGGCGTTAGCTTCTTGAACCATCCTTTCCACCCTGTTGCTTATTACCTGACCGTTTACCTGTTAATCGACCATAACAGGAGCCACAGGGAGGGTTACTTCGTTCCTGATATCCATTGGTTTGAGTCTTTAGGGTATGTCTTTCCACCGGGGTTCTAGGTAGTGCGCTAACTCGGTCCGTAGAAACTGTTAGACCTTACCCTTACCGGATATTTCCAGTCCAAGGTGTGACCGAATCACAAGCTTATTTCCCCTGGTTATTTTTAACGGTGGCTCAACGACATTTAGCCTGCTCTACCCCACGATTCTCCAACACAATATATATTGTGTTGGCTCGCTTATAGAACTCTTGCTTGCGGAGGGCGTTTTCAGCAATTATCACCTTTGACCGCTTTCATCCCCGCTTTACGAACCGAGATAGTCAATCTCTTTCGTAGGGGCTACCACTACTGGTAGTTTATGTGCTTTCAACCCCGCACCAGGGCGGTAGGGCTTGGTTCTTTGGTAGAACCTCACCTACATGGGTATCAAGTTGTCATTGATAGAGGATTAAAGTGCGGACTCAACCAAGAGAGGTTACTCTATCAAAGCCTGGAATCCCCCCAAAAATCTGGGTTTCTCCAGAACGAATCGCACTACGGACAAAATAGGACAGGATGTAAAGAAATGTAACGAAACCGCCACTCCCAGGCAGATTTATTGAAGCAAGCAGAACAAGTAAAAAGCTTGCATAACATACAATAGAAGGTAAGCATGAATACGAGCTGTCCCAAACCCAAATGTAAAGAGATGTAACAATCCCGTCATCCCCGAAATCACTCCGACTCCCACAGGACTTACCCAAGCACGCTATATGTCAATACGGTTCAGTTAACGCTGTCCGACGAATTTAACCTCACGATTTTATGGGAAATACAGGCATCTTTTAGAAGTCAGATTGCTCTTAACTGAACCGTATTGCGTTATATGTAGCGTGCTAACAAAGAGCAGCGGTCGCTTAATAAATCTAATAAAGCGATCGCGACAAGCACGCCCTTGTCCGATACTCTGTATTTTCGACCCTGACGGGTTTCGATTCGTAGTGTTTGTTTTTGAGATGCACGCTATATATAGCTTACTTGCATAAGTCCTGACCAATCTACTTATTTAGGGTCTAACTCTAGATGACTCAAAGTATCTGTCACTTGTCAATGCAGCAATTCCTCTAATTTTTGCTGGTTCCACAAATACTGATAAAGCCCTGTTTGCCCTACCAATTCAGCGTGAGTGCCGCTCTGAACTATTTCTCCTTTCTCCATCACAAAAATGCGATCGGCAGTGGCCGCCGCTGACATTTGATGCGAGATAAAAATTACTGTTTTGCGATCGGTTCCCGTTGCCAAGTTTTGCAAAATATCGGTAGCAGTTTGATTGTCAACGCTGGAAAGAGCGTCATCCAAAATTAACACCGGGGCGTCAACTAACAAAGCGCGAGCAAGTGCCGTCCGCTGCCGCTGTCCGCCGGATAAAGTAATGCCGCGCTCGCCGACAACTGTTTTGTACTGCTGCGGAAAATTGAGGATTTCGGGGTGAATTTGCGCTTGTTTCGCCGCCGCTTCAATCTCCGGCTGTTCCGCTAAAGGGTTTCCGTAGCGGATGTTATTCTTGATGGTAGTGCCGAACAGAAAACTTTCTTGCGGAACGTAGGCGATCGCCCCGCGCAATTGGGTCAATTTTACCTTGGTAATATCCTGTCCGTCTACAAATAACTGACCCGGATCGATATCGAGCAAGCGTGGCAGCGCATTAGCTAAAGTTGATTTTCCCGAGCCGATCGCGCCAACAATTGCGACAGTTTCTCCCGGTTGTATGGTAAAATTAACATCTTTAAGCGCGGGTGTCTTCGCGCCGGGATAAATATAATTTAGATGGCGAGCCGCAATTTCGCCTTTGACTGGAGTCGGCAGTTCAACTGCACCGGCAGCATCCTTAATTTGCGGTTCCACAGTCAGAATTGATTCGATGCGATCGACACTCACTTCTCCCCGCTGGTAAGCAGTAATTGTGAAACCCAACAGCGCCGTGGGAAACACCAAACGCTCGACATAAATCAGCAACGCCACAAAATCGCCAATGCTAATTTGACCCTTAGCAATTGACCCGCCACCAGCCGAAAGCAGCACCAACAAACTGATGCTTGCCAAACCGCCCAGCAGCGGAAAAAGAAAGTTTCTAGTTTTTGCTAATTCCAAATTAGCTGATAGCAACTGCGCGTTGCAATCGCGAAAAGCTCGGCGTTCGTTTTCTTCTTGAGCGTAGATTTTAATTACGGAAATCCCGCTCATATCCTCCTGAATTAAATCGCTCATCGCCGACAGTTCTTCCTGTACACTTAACTGCTGGATACGAAGTTTGTCGCTAAATAACTGTACCAAAACCAGCATTAAAGGATAAACTGCGATCGCCAACAGCGTCAGCCGTACATTAATCCCCAGCATCACCGGTAAACTCAAAGCATAAGCAAAAGCTGTATTTGCCAAACTGAGCACCGCAAACCCCACCAAGCGCCGAATATTGTCCAAATCGGAAGTAGCGCGGTTAATTAAATCCCCAACCGTATTGGCGGCAAAATAAGACGGTTCTAATGTTAATAAATGGTTAAATATTTGCTGTTTGAGGTCAAATTCGACTTGACGCCCCACGCCAAACAGCAAAATCCGCGATGCCATCCGAATCAGCCACATAATTGAGGCGAGGAGCAGAATTAGTGCCACGTAATTGAAAACTTGGTCAAATTTAGTCGCAACTTGGAGAGTGTCAACTGCATTCCGAATTAGCAGGGGAATGTAAACGCCCACAGCATTGACAATTAACAGCGAAAAAACGCCCCAGAATGTTGGTTTCCAGTGCGGGCGCATATAAGAGCCGAGTTTTTGCAGTCGAGAATAACGAGCCATAGGAAGAAGGAAGAAGGAAGAAGGAAGAAGGAAGAAGGAAGAAGGAAGAAGGAAGAAGGAAGAAGGAAGAAGGAAGA
>NZ_JAUBPO010000221.1:0-4652 GCF_036700785.1 Microcoleus sp. S28C3
TGTGTTGTACCAAGCGCGTCATCTGATAGAGAATTTCTTTGCCAAACTAAAGCAATTTCGAGCCATTGCTACTCGCTTCGACTTGCGTGGGCTGAACTTTTTGGGAGGGATTTATCTAGCTGCCTCAAGTATCTTGTTGGCTTAGGCTGTCAGCCGAATCTTGCTCCACACCTTGTTCATTTTGTCAACCTTGCTAATTGATGACACGCCCTAGAGAGGGCTTGCTGAATAATCGATCGCTGTTCCAAGAGCAGGAGCGATCGATTATTCAGCAAGCCCTCTCTAGCTGAGATCGATCGCACGGGCTAGCTTTGACAGCCGCGGCTGCTTTATTTCTGGCGCGAGGCGGCACGCACGATCGGGATCGTTCTGGCTGTCCTGGCAGTGGCTGAGCTAATTGGCGATATGCTGCCGCAAATTCCCTCTCGCACCAGTCCCCCTGCGTTGATTGCTCGGATTCTTAGTGGTGGCATTGTGGGATGGTTCATCACTGCACCAAACAGCAGTGTTGCACTCGTTGGAGCGCTTCTGGGTGTTGTAGGTGCATTGGTTGGTGCGTATGGTGCTCGGACGGTGCGGATAGCTGCCATTGAGCGGATTGGTGCAATACCTGCTGCCCTTGTTGAGGATGTTGTCGCGATCGCTCTAGCTGCCCTAATCGTTATTCGTTGATGTCACAAAGTACGTAAGTCCTAAGATTAACTGGCATCTTAACTCAAAGAACTTGAGCGGTCTAAATGGAACTGAAATAGAAGAATGAAGACAACTGATTGAAAGGCGGATTGGCCACCTTCGCAAGCAATCGGGTCATCAAAATAAGACTTCTGAAATCAGTTATGTATCAACTGATAAAGTAGTAATTGATCGATAGGATACCGATCGCAGATGCAGTCGTCTTTACTATCCAAATCAGATACAGACTGGGAAACTATCAGCACAATTTACATAGGAGCCCCATGAGCACAATCACTACTAAGGATGGTACACAAATCTATTACAAAGACTGGGGTACAGGACAACCCCTTGTCTTCAGTCACGGTTGGCCGCTTAGTGCGGATGCTTGGGAATCGCAGATGTTTTTTCTCGCCTCGCACGGCTATCGCTGCATCGCCCACGATCGTCGGGGTCATGGGCGATCGAGTCAACCCTGGCACGGCAATGAAATGGACACCTACGCTGACGATCTGGCGGAACTATTCGAGGCGCTGGATCTAAAGGATGCGGTGACGATCGGACACTCTACCGGCGGTGGCGAAGTGGCGCGGTTTATTGGGCGACACGGAACATCACGGGTTGCCAAAGCAGTGTTAATGGGCGCAGTGCCGCCGATCATGGTCAAGACGGATGCGAATCCGGGTGGGCTGCCCATTGAGGTCTTTGACGGCTTTCGGGCGGCGTTTTTGGCTGACCGATCGCAGTTTTTCCTTGACGTGGCCAGTGGCCCGTTCTTTGGCTTCAACCGACCCGGTGCCAAAGTCTCCCAAGGTCTGATCCAGTCGTGGTGGATGCAGGGGATGATGGCTGGCCATAAGAACGCTTATGACTGCATTAAGGCGTTTTCGGAAACAGATTTCACCGAAGATTTGAAGAAGTTCGACGTGCCAACGTTGATTATTCATGGCGATGACGATCAGATCGTGCCGATTGGTGCTTCTGCCCTGTTGTCTGCGAAGCTGGTCAAGAATTCGATTTTGAAGATATATCCCGGCGGATCGCATAGCCTGGGCGACACGAGTAAAGACCAACTCAACGCCGACCTGCTGGAATTCCTCAAGTCCTGACTAGGTGCGCGAATGTGAGACATCACAGTTAAAGATCCGAACGGGTCCATTCTCTTAGGTTCGCAACCGTTTCGGACAGCTTGTTCAAACTCAACAATCACAACACTTATAACGATGAAAAAACTAGAAGGAAAAATCGCAGTCGTCACAGGTGCGTCTAAAGGTATTGGTGCCGCGATCGCCAAACATCTGGCAGCCGAAGGTGCAGCAGTTGTCGTTAACTATTCATCAAGCAAAGAAGGGGCCGATCGCGTGGTTGATGAAATTACCAGCGCAGGCGGTAAGGCGATCGCAGTCCAGGCAAATGTTGCTAAAAAGGCAGAGATCGAACATCTTTTTTCAGAAACGCAAAAAGCTTTCGGCAAGCTAGATATTTTGGTCAACAATGCTGGCATTTATGAATTTTCCCCACTGGAAAACATCACGGAAGAGCACTTCCACAAGCAATTTGACCTCAATGTGCTGGGATTGCTCCTCACCTCACAACAAGGTATAAAGCACTTCGGGCCAGAAGGCGGTAGCATTATCAATATCAGTTCGATCGTCAGCACTCTCGCACCCGCGAACGGCTCAGTCTATAATGCTACCAAAGCAGCGGTCGATGCCATCACGAAGTCGCTTGCCAAAGAACTCGGTTCACGCCACATCCGTGTCAATTCAATCAATCCTGGGATGGTGGAAACGGAAGGTTCGTATACAGCGGGAATTGCTCAGAGCGAAGGTCGCAAACAAATTGAAGCGCACACTCCGCTGGGTCGAATCGGACAGCCGCAAGACATTGCGCCTGCCGTCGTTTTCCTTGCGTCCTCTGATTCAGGATGGATTACTGGCGAAACTCTGTATATTACGGGTGGTCTTCGCTAGCTTTGATGGCATTGCGTTTTTCTGTATACGAAGTACAGCGCAAAGCTAAAGCATCCTAACCGCAGTCGGTACCATTCCATGCAAGGCATTGCTGATTTGGTAACGATCTAGCTATTTCAAAAGCAAATTCCTAGGTAAGAAAATCATTACTTTTCAGCAATGCCGAATGATGATGTGATAACTCAATCCAAACCCTATCTCAACGAGCAGAGAGTTTTGAACTTGGAGTGTGAAAGTGTTATGAAAGCAAATTATCCCCAAGGAGTTTAGCGCTAATGGAAACAGCAGATGTCATTGTGATAGGAAGCGGTCAAGGTGGCATTCCACTGGCGACTGATTTTGCCAATGAGGGGCGCAAGGTTGTCTTGTTTGAACGGGATGCTTTAGGCGGTAGTTGCATTAACTATGGCTGCACTCCGTCCAAAGCGTTTTTAGCAGCGGCTCATGCAGCAGGTCGGGCGCGTCAGGCCAAGAAATTAGGCATCCACGCGGAGGTTGAAGTGGATTTTCCCGCTGTCATGGAGCGAGTTCGGGGAATCCGCAGCGATTTTAATCAGGGGATTCGCAAGCGATTGGAAACTGCGGGTGTCAAAGTAATTTGTGCTGAAGCTTCTTTTGTGGGTGAACGGACGGTCAAAGGTGGGGATGTCACCGTTCAGGCTCCTCTAGTAATTATTAACACGGGTACCTCATCGCTGATTCCTGAGATTCCCGGTCTGGCAGAAACTCCCTACCTGACCAACCGCAATTTCTTTGACTTGAGCACTAAACCCGCCCGTTTATTGGTGATTGGAGGCGGCTATATTGGCTTGGAATTAGGGCAGGGATTGGCGCGTTTGGGCAGTCAGACTCACTTAATTGTGCGGGGTTCACGCCTTTTAGATCGAGAAGAAGCTGATGTCAGCGAGATCTTAGCAGAAGCCTTCAAGCAGGATGGAATTCAGCTCCATTTTGGGGTGAATGTAAATGAGGTTGCCCATGAGAATAATGTATTTATTCTGACGCTGAGTAATGGCGAACAATTTCAGGGAGAAGCTTTGCTGGTTGTGATTGGACGGAAACCCAATACAGGTGCATTAAATGCCGTCGCCAGCGGGATTGAGTTAGATGATAAAGGGTTTGTCAAAATTGATGACCAGTTTCACACAACCTGTGCTGGTGTCTATGCGATCGGGGATGCTGCCAAACAGCCTGCCTTTACTCATGTTTCATGGGAGGACTATCGCCGTTTAAAAGCTATTTTGTGTGGAGAAAACCGGACGCGAGGCGATCGCGTTCTTGGCTATGCGGTATACACAGAACCCCAGGTGGGGCGAGTGGGGATGACGTTAGAACAGGCTCAGAAACAAGGCATCAACGCGCGTGCGGTTACGTTACCTATGAGCCAAATTGCGCGTGCGATCGAGTGGGGGCATGACCTGGGGTTTTATCGCATGGTAATTGACAGCGACACAGACAAAATCCTGGGAGCAACCCTAGTGGGCTACGAAACTGCGGAACTGGTTCATGTATTTTTATCCCTGATGGAGGCGGGAGCAACCTGGCAGTTGTTAGAGCGATCGGTTCACATCCATCCCACCTATGGTGAAGCTTTACCCAGTCTGGCACGGTTGCTGCTTTGAGATAAAATGCCTGGGTCT
The DNA here is from genome assembly GCF_036700785.1 of Microcoleus sp. S28C3. Classification (NCBI taxonomy): domain Bacteria; kingdom Bacillati; phylum Cyanobacteriota; class Cyanophyceae; order Oscillatoriales; family Microcoleaceae; genus Microcoleus; species Microcoleus sp. S28C3. Next base: position 4,286 of record NZ_JAUBPO010000221.1, read on the forward strand.
CCGAATATATGAAAAGGTTTTATCCCACACTCGGCACTTCAAAATGTAGAATAAAATAGTGCCAAAAATAAAACCCCGATTGAGAGTTCTTTTCGGCTAGCGAACTGAAGGTTTATTCCCGAATAAAAATTGAGTGTCAGCTTCAGTTTATAGACTGTTTAAAAGAGAGAAGACGTGGGTAGTTTCTTGAAATAAATGGTTAAAACGGAACCTACTCCCTGCGGGGTAGTTCCGCTTAAAGCTTCTCGGTCATACTCCTAGGTTTTTGGCTTATATCCTTAAAGAATTTCGTAATTGCTCAACCCCCTTGACAAGAAGACGAGATAGACATTAGATCGAGGAATGGAAAAACTCCCCGACTTAAAGC